>CAZNQT010000052.1:0-14868 GCA_964574885.1 uncultured Pirellulales bacterium | reverse complement strand
ATCCCACCGATACCGGGTCTTCATCACCGGAAGCCTTTGGACCTGGTGGGGATCTCGTTTGAAGAATGTCGCAATGCAATCCGCAAGATCTGCAAGGCCGGGGCGGATGCGGTGGTGATTTTACATAGTTTCAGTTTGTTGAAGGTGCGTAACTTTCAATATGACGGCGGACGTCCCAACCGGATTGTGACACGTCGGTTTAACCGGCTGTGTAAATGGCTGAAAGAACATCAAGAGGAATTCCCGACATACACCTTCAGCGACCTTGCCCTCGCCATTGCCGAAGGCGCCTATACGGCTAAAACGGTGGCGCCCTGTCGGCTTTCCGGAGCGCGGGCGATCCTGCGTAAGGCAGTGCAGGTAGTGAATAATTGGTATTGGATTTAGCGACAGGAGAGATATAGATGCTGCCAATAATCGCCAGGAATGTATTTCGTATCCAGGAGCACCTCTTGGGGCGGGGGAGTTTTGCGATCCTACGTCAATTAAAGCAAAGCGAACGCTGGGACTGTCAGAAGCGGGAAGAACTGCAACTGGAACGTTTGCAGAATATCGTCAAAGTCGCCTATGAACATACGGCCTACTGGCGAGAGGTTATGGAGGAAAATGGATTTACCCCGGACGACATCCAATCGCTGGCGGATTTACAGCGTTTCCCCCTTCTGGATAAGGAGACAATACGCCGGCGACGGGACGATATGGTTTGGCGCGACGAGGGCAAACGGGTGCAACTGATCCGCACCAGCGGCTCGACGAACGAGGCGCTGCAATTTTACACCTCCTCGACGCGGGAGGCGCATATCAACGCCGCCCGGATGCGCGGGCATGAGTGGATAGGCGTACGCCGGGGCGAGAAGGAGTTATATTTTTGGGGTTCGCCGATCGAACTGAGCAAACAGGACCGGATAAAAAGGGTGCGCGACTGGCTTATCAATGACGGTTTGACGAACGGATTCGAGGTGACGCCTGAGCGCGTAGTGGAATATTTCGAATCCTGGAAGCGATGGCGGCCTAAATGTATTTTTGGGTACCCCAGTACGTTCGTACTGATGGTGAACATGGCTCCGGGAAAAGGTATCGACTTGCGAGAACTTAAGGATCATTATGGATTGAAAGTACTCAGCACCACTTCCGAGGTTCTTACCGATGTCGATCGCAAAACCATTACCGACGCTTTCGGGGTAAACGTATATGATTCGTATGGCCTGCGCGAGGTCGGATTAGTGGGCCACGAGTGCGAAAATTTCAGCATGCACTGCATGGACGAGCAGGTGATCCTGGAAACTGTGGATCCGGAGTCCCTGAAACCGGTCGAAGGAGAGGGTGAACTAGTTCTTACCAATATCATGGGCCCCGCTATGCCGATCATTCGCTATCGTTCCGGCGACGTGGTCACGTTGAGTCGAACCCCGTGTGCGTGCGGACGAACGCTGTCGAGTATCAAGATCAGCGGCGGCCGGATTGCGGATTTTGTGCTTACCGATCAGGGCAAATGGGTGATTGGCTATTCCTTCATCTATATCTGCCGCTCCGTCAAGGGGATTGTCAAGTTCCAGGTGCGTCAGGATAAAATGGGTGAAATCCGCGTACTGCTGGCGACCGATTCTAATTTTCCCGCCGACGGATCCGAACAGATCCAAAAGGCATTTCGGGCACGACTCGGCAGCACCGATGAGATCGTAGTAGAACTCGTGGACGATATCGCTCCCTCGGCTTCCGGCAAATATCGTCCCGTGGTCAGTAAAGTTACGAGTGAAAAGCTGGCCCGCGCAAGAAGTGAGTTCCAGGATGAAACGGAAACATGGGGTAACCCATGAAAAATCCTCGTCTATCTGTTGCTCTACATCCCGGCTGAGCACTCCGCATGATCTTTTGATACCAGCCGTAATCTCTTTCTCAAAATAAACTTATGATTATAATCCATGCGGCGAAACGCCTGGGAGATGATATTTATTTAGATATCAACTTGAACAACCCTTATCACTCGGGTATAATCTTGTTATACTAACCAAGCGGATTGGATAGGGGAATGTCACTTCGATTCATTCTCCTGTGCGACCTTGCGTGGAAGTATTTTAACGGCGAAAGGAAATCAGATATTTATCCCGGAGGTGAATGGCTATGAAATACGCTATCATCATTGTAGCAACGGTGGGATGGGGTATGCTTCTTTCTCAGTCCGTGGCGGCTGATAATCTCGACCTGGACAATCTTCACTGGTCGATTCAAATCCTCATTGATCAATCGGAGGTGGTATTCGGGGATCCGCAGACAACACGTCCGCGGGATAATCGCGGTTTGGCCATTTCGCCCGATGGTCGGTACCTGTACGCCGGGTACAACACCAGTCTTTATGACGGGGGGGAGGTGAGGCGTATCGATCTAACCCGCAGCGGGAACACGGAACCCTTTGTTTCGCGCGTGACCGGTGTGCGGGGCAAGTCCATCGCGGTGGATGACGTCGGTCGGGTCTATCTCGCGGAGGGCGAGACCATTCAGGTTTACGATCCGACCCTCTCTGTCAACCTGTTTACGATCCCCAATCTCACGAACACCGAAGGGGTCGCTGTCACTCGTCAACAGCAACAATTGGTACTTTATAACTCGGACCGTTCGGACGGAACGGTAGAAAAGAGATTCGTAACGGAAGACGGTCTCGGGATCAGTAGCGTTATGTTGGATGTCGGTTTTGGCGCCAACGGCAGTCTTACTCTTGCGCCGGGACTCCGTGGGGTCGAAGTGGATAACCAGAAGCGGATTTGGGTCGCCGGCTTCAGCAATGATACCCTTTACCGGATTTCGGAAAATGGCGTGGTCGAGGATTCCCTGAATGTAACTAATCCTATGGATATTGGTTTTGACGACCAGACCGTGTTGGTGACACGCTTTACCGACCGATTGATCAGCAGATATGACGAGGAAACTTTGACCTCGGTCGGGCCCGATCTTACCGTGCCCTGGGAGGAGTTGCGGCTCGATCCGAACGGGCAAAACGGAATAGGGGCGCTTTCCGGCATCGTCGTTCTCCCGGGGGGAGGGATATATGTCGCCAACGAAGCAGGCCAGACACTGCCTTTCGAGAATCCTCCGGGCAGCGGCGTCTTTGTGGATGATAACGATCCGATCCTTTTTGCTTTTACCTGTGAAATCATGGGCGATTTCGACTCTGACTGCGATGTAGATCTGGCGGATCTGAACTTCCTGCTCGCTCACTGGCTCGATACGCCCTGCAACATGGGCAATAATTTCTGTGACGGCTGTGACCTCGACCAGAACCATCAAATCAATCTGGTTGATTATAGTATATGGTCGCAGTATTTTGGAACTGGACTCTGAGCCTCGCACACGGAATACAGCTATTCAGACCGTGTGATCACGTGCAGTAACGCCGGATGGGGATGTCCATTTTCGGGGGATTGATGCGTGGCAGGTGACGTTGCTCATCATACGTTCCGACGGTAAGGGGTATGATGAGTGTCTGCTTACCTGTGAAAATCCTCTGCATACGCCCCAATGCAGGGACCGGGATCAACTCTATCCGGTGGGAGATATCCATCACGATTGTTAGGTGAATTTATTTTTCTCTTCGAGCTTTTTTTGAATCGCATCGAAGACTGTTTGAGCCCGGACCTCCCAAGAATTCATTTTTGCTAATTCGATTCGTCGAGATTTTTCCCTTGTGGAAACTTGTCGGCAATTATTCTCTATGGCAACGGCAAATTCTTCCGGATGGCCCCGCAGGTCAATATAATCTTTGTATTCCAACATCGATTCCAGGGGTGTCGCGACCACCGGTTTCCCCGCGGCGAGAAATTCGAAAAGTTTTATGGGGAAGCCGTATCTTGCCCACCCCTCATTGCGATAACACATAATGCCGACATCCGTGTGCCAGGTATATCGGGCGATTTCTGCCAACGAACGATGACCGAGATAGAAAACATTGTCTAAATTGAGAATTCGCTGCCATAGGGTATGGTCTTGTTTGCTAACGGCCAGGCATCCTGCCAAGACGATGCGGACATTGTTCAGCTTCTGGGCTACGGCTAGTAAAAATTCAAAATCAAACTTGCTATTAAAGGTACCGTAGTATCCTGCAATCAGTCCCTCCGTGGGGAATTCTGAGGGTTTTAGATTCAAGTCAATTTCATTTCCGGCAAACAGGTTATAGGACACGGCACTGGGGCAATTCACCCATGTCCGGGCTAGGTTTTTTCGACGGGCAAGAACCGGCCCGTTCACAACCACTACATCCGATTGGGTCAACAATGATTTTTCTATATTTTCCGTTTCGCGCTTTTCGGTTTCTTTAGCGCCATAAAGCAAGAACTCATCATGAATGTGAAAAACGACTAATGATTCATCGAGGAATCCGAGATAAGGTTCAAAGCAAGGATGCCAGATGTACAATACCAAGGGGTGCCCCATGGGATGTATGATTTTCTTTAATCGCTTCATCCGGCGGTATAATTGGATTTTGTGGAGATTACCTTTTGAGTACACCTTGCCGTACCAGGGACTGAGAGTGGGAACCATCAGATTCGGATGGGGCATTTCAACTTTGCTGGGCTGAAAGAAAGCCTTGATGGATTTGAACGCGTTTTTTAAATGGCCCGGCTCGGTAACAAAGATGTTGGGAGCATGTTTGGACAATGCCAGCGCGAGGTGGTGGCGACTCATAACTTGTACATCATCCCATGCATCCCGGCAAAAATGACAAATAATCATCGTATCCTCTCATCATGTTTTTTCATACGTATTCTTCGGTGCACAATACTCCATAATAAAACTATTACCGATAAAAATAATTATTTCAAGATTCCTGGGGTTCCGTTTTGTCTTCCGCTGGCCTCACGGCGGCGGACGTTGTGGACGACCGTCCCAAGACAAGCCGAAATATTTGCAATATTTCTTTTATCTGGTCGGAGAAACATCCTAAAAGAATACCGAGATAAGCCAAGGCGCCGGAGGGAATGGCCGACAATAATAGGCCCCAGTTCGGCAGTCCGAAAACTTCACCTATATATTTTACGGCAAAGGCAGCGGCTATACAACCGAGAGTTCCCGTCATCGAAGGCCATAAAACGCCGATCAAACGTCCAAAGGAACAATGAATCATACGCAGGGCAAAGATAGTAATTACGATCCAACATAAAGATCCAACGACCATGCCCATCGCTATTCCGATAAGATCATAAAAATATCCCAGGATCGCCACGCCCGCAAACGTAACTATGAATTGCAGGATACCGAATTTAAATTGTAAGTCAGGGCGATTCTTACATAAAAATATGGTGCTGGAGTAACACAGTATAGAGCGGATCGCTGCGCTGATACAAAGTATTTGGAGGGGAAAAATGGCGCGCACCCATTGGTCGCCCCAAAGAACCAAAACCGTCGGCTTAGCGATTACGACTAAGCCGCCCAGTAAGGGGACTACGATAAAGGCAATGTATTTTGCCGTCTTGAGGAAACCGGCCGCCATACGCTCATTGCTGGACTGAACCTTCGAGAGCACCGGAAAGATTATCCCGCTGATCGGCTGCGCCAAACGATTAAACAGCATGTTCGGAATCCGATAGGCAAATTCATAAAGACCCAGGATGTGCGCGCCCAGAAATCTACTTACCAGCAAATAATCAATATTATTCTGAAAGTAAAGCACGAAAGAAAAGCCGAGTCCGTGGACGCCGTAGCGAAGCATAAAGCGAAAACTTTCGCGCCGGAAACAGAAACGAGGGCGCCAGCGAGCACAGAAAATGGTAGCCAGGGTCGTGGCAAAACTGGAGATTACAATGGAGAGAACCAGGGACCAGTATTCCAGATCAAACACCACGGCAAAAACAATCGCCAAGCTCACTTGAAATGCATAACCGGCCCCTTCGATGATCTTGATCGTCCCAAAGCGGAGTTCGCGATATAATACCGCGCCGGAGATGCAACTTGCTCCCGTCATAAGCATGGTGATCGAAACAATTCGCAACACCCAGGTCAGTTCAGGGGTATGGAAAAATATCGCGGCCAGCGGCGCCACGGCAAACGAAACAGCGAACATAAGGCAATACACCACAAGTTCCATCCAAAATGCCGTGGACAAATCTTCCTGGGTTATTCCCTTTTTGGCAATGACTCCCGTGGTCGTGCCAAAGGAACCGACTAATTGGATCAGACCTTTTGCCAGAATCGCCATCCCCATGATGCCAAAATCATCCGGTGCCAACACCCGGGCCAGCACCGCGCTAGCACCGAATTGAAGGAGGACGATCCAGCCGGTGCCCGTAAATTGCCAGAGAATCCCTCGACCAGTTTTGCGAGTTAAGTCTTGGGTATCGTCAATCGGTTTGTTTTTCTCGACCATGGAGTGATGTTGATCCTGATTATCTCTGAATCGCTCTATAATCCACTTATCATAGTTGTGATTCGCTTTTGAGGTTTTATTTCAAACGTTTTAGTGTATCGGTATAGTAAAACAATGTTACAATCCCAAAGAGTCCCAATCGATACGCCCGGCGCTCTGCCGGATCCGACGAGTCCGACATAATCTGTTCAAATAAAGAACGATTGACGAAGTTCCATAAAACCGAACTTCGCTGGTCCAGGCAGATCTGGCGCATCCATTCTCGCTTTGGCTCTAGCCAGGCTTCCTGACAGAATTCGGAGGGAGAATCTTGATTCCCAGCGATGGAGCGAGGACGTCGAAACCGGTAAGTATAGCGAAAAACCTTATGGAGAGATTTTTGCATCATCCACTGTAGCAGATTCAACCAGGGGTAAATGGGCCAATTCCTGCCTTTGTCATACGGCAGTCGTAACAGGCTCGGCATGAATACTCGAAGTAACTGATGGTTCAGCCATCGGTAATAACGATATATTGGTGGAATCCTATACGTGGCCCGAATAATTGGCCGGATACAAAAGGGAGCAAATAAATCGTAAACGGGACTGTTTCGGTTCCGGTTACATCCGGCCCAACGCCCGACTCGCTGATACCAATTAAAGGCATCCAACGCATCAATACCGAAAATGCCCTGATCGAAATATTCCTGTATTTTTTTTCGTATGGCTGCGCTGGACAGGTTTCGGGCCTCGGGCAGCACCAGTCCGCCGTATCGATACACCAGGTAATCAATCAGCATCTGTTCAATCTGATCAGTCGAATGCGTCTGTAGCGCTTCCAGGGGATTGTAATAATTACCGCTAATTACTCCGGTAATCGAGACAATCAGGCGATCTATCTTTTGAGGTTTATCCGATAAATTATGTAACTGCCACATACTGATCATACCGTCGCCCTGACGGATCAAACGCTCGCAGAGTATATCCCACGCGGAAAGTATATCTTTATTCGTCATGGTGACAATTTTGTGGGAAAGGTTGAATTTTCGTACGATCTGCGAAGCGATCATCATATCTTTGCTCTTTCGTTCGCCACTCGTGTAATAGGTGCTTTCCAGTCGCTCCTGCTCTAACAGTGACGTTAAAACACGCGAATCTCTGCCCCCGGTGACGTCGCATTGAAGTGGCCCCATCGTTTCGCTCATGAGACGGCAAGGAAGAGAGATCTGTTCTGCTAAATTCTGGATTTGCTTAGGGGACAGGCATTGTTTACGGCGCGATACCAAGGAAACGGCAGGGCAATAGATGTGTTTCTTCGGTTCACTTTGATCCTCTTCGAATTTCCATAACTGACCTCCTGGAATTGTGTGAATATCCTGGTGTAACGTGCGGTCGTCCCACACCCACGTCTGACTGAGAAACATACTCACGCCTAGCGGATCAAAGTCGTAAGCCCGACAGAGACGAACCAGGGGTCGGACGCTATTGCTGATCAACCAGGATCGACCCCGCTGACAGTAATATACCTGAACGTATCCCAATACATCCGTCATTACTTCGAGGGAGGCGGGCTTTTGTTTTACGCGGGCGACGACAAACTGCCCCTCGAGTTTCTCCGGTAACTCTTCCCAGTGTTGTGCCAACTCTACAGCATCATGTGCGGCAAAACCGCCGGTGCTGTCAAAAAGGACTCCGTCATACAAAGTGATTTCGTCATTGTCTTCCCACACGTAACGTCGCGGGCCGATGACTTCCAGGGCATGGTGCATTGTCGCTGTAAACGTATTGCCGTCGGCGGATATCTCATGACGGCAGGTAGTCAGATCCAGTTGCGGATACACTTCAATCATTCTCCTAAATTCCTTCAGCGCGGCGTCCAGGATGTCCGGTGATAGGTTCCAGCCTAAAAGGAATACATTCATGCTTATCTTTCGTTTTCGCTGTGCCAGTTACTTGGCGATGGATCTAAAAAGCGGTCGGACCGCTGCCTAAATTCAGCTTCTGTTTCAGTCGCCGCCAACGCCATTTTAGACCGTAGGTATATCTCCTGAATCCCACGTACCAGTTAAACGGCAGATGGAGCAACTCCGGCCATTCCTGTGCCACTACATCGCTGGGAAGACGGTTGTCTAAACGGTACTCCCTCGGCAAACCCAGCATAATTTCGATAATACGCCGGTGGCAGAACGGCCAGATATAAAGAGCATTATGGGTGAATCCGTAGTGAACTGGCCCAAACCAACTTCCGTTGAATGTTTCGTTATAGAGCAGCCCCCAGATCGTCAACGCATTATGAATGGGTAATTCGTTCCGCCATTGCTGGGCCCGCCGATGAATTTCCGGTAGGTTCGGCATTTGGCTTTTCTCTAATAAATCCTCTACGGATATTAGGCTGGTTTCGGTGTCGCCTGCACGGAAATGGAATCCGCGCCCTAGTTCCCCGGAAGCGCCGCATAAAACAGCCCGATGAGAGTCCAGGTTTCTGAATAAGGAATTCCACTCCTTGATACTTCCGTGGACACAATGGCCCGTTCGGGATTCCCATTGTTCGATTTCTTTTGCTGGGGCTGGCTTATAGTGTAACTGAACAAGATGCAGACCATTTTTTCGTGCCAGCCGGGAGGCGATATGCCAATCGAGTATTTTTCCGGGACCGGGGCCGGACACCGTGTATAATAGCGTCCGGTCAACATGTTCCCGTGTACACGCCAGGAGCATCCGTGAATCTCTGCCGGCGGTTAAGGCTAAATGGAGGGGATAGTCCCGAGCTATCGCGGAGATATTGTTTTTCAATAGAGAAGCAAGCTCTCGGACGGCTTCGGATACATCCTGAACCACATCGATTTCACCTTTCGGCCAGTGCCGAATGGCTTGCCATCTTTCTAGATCTAAATAATGACTCGGTAGTAATCGCTTTACGCTGCGCCGATGCGTCAGACTAAATGGATAGCAGGTATCTTCAGGCATTGCTTCAATCGTCTGAATCAATTCGTGATTATCGTCGTTTTTATTCAAATACGGAATGAGCGAGGATGTGGAGGCGACGATTTGCTGTTCCGGGCAAAATACCGCTGCCAGAGAACCACAGGGATCCAGGTAAACCCGGGACGTTTCCGGGTCCAGGAATACCGCCGCGAATCGACCGCCATGGCTGTAAAGCCACTCCTCGAATTGCTCGTCCGCTTTACGGATTCCGTTGGTTATCTCGAAGTGTACTTCCTCTCTCAGCAGGCGGGTCTCCGCATCAATCGGATATCCGAGCAGCCACCCGATCACGGTGGAATCGGAACCCTGAATATCCAGGACGGGTAGTGTAGGATGAAAGCCCAAATGCCAGCCGCCCAACGCCCGTCGCGACCACGTCTCCAGAAGTACGCTCACGGATCGACTGAGAATAAACTGCCCAACTAATTCTTCTACGCCCAATTCCGCCATATTCTCTTTCACAAATATTTTATCGCTCTTTCAATCATGATTCTCACTCCCTGGGCTTATCCATTCATTTCCAATCTAAGCGAAGCGAAGAATCTCTTTTGCTGTCTACTATCCTCTTCTATCTCACAACTCACAACTATCCACTTATTCTTCCTGTGAACTTTGAACCGTGAACTGTGAACTTTTTTCGTCCTTCATCCTTTTTCTATACTCCCGCTTTAATTCCTCATTCGCCCACTGAAATAACAGCGACAGTCCCTTCAATTTCAGCCAGGGCCTCACGCGCCTGCGGATATTGAGCTTATTCGTTATATTCCCGTATATCATGGATTCGAGATGAGCCATGTATCGCAGGAACTGAACCATAAAAGGCCGTGGGGCTGCGAGCGAACGACGCTCGAGATATTGCCGGAAACGCGCCTGGCTCGTCGGCGAGTAGGGCCAGCGAAAGGCTGCTTCATGCGACGTATCTTTTTTGCGTATCGCAAATATGCCTCGGGGCACGCCCGCTTCCTCCACCAGACGTCGCGCTATCGGACGGTCGTAATCAGTGTGCATTGTCCACGGGGCCATTTCCCCCGAAAACGTGATTGCTTCAATTTCCTTTACGTGTTGCATTCCCCAGAACGGCACCGCGCATTGCAACATCCCGGCAATAAGACGGTATTCACTCATCGCCAGATCGTCCCAGACTTGGAAAACGAAGGGATCCTTATGTTTCTTGCGATCCCAGATCGAATCCCCGTAACAGCCGACAAAAAATAAGCACACCGGTTCGGGGTACTCAAACAACGTCCAACTCAACAGATTGCAATACCCGCTTGCTGCCCAGAAAGCCTCTTCGTGTGGATAATGGGCCGCCTTACGGTCGTAGCTGCGACAGGATAATCCCAGATATTGGGCAATCTCTACACCGGAATCGGGACCTCGCCAGAGACTCGACGATTGTTGGATAGTTACGGCCTGGGTGCAGCCGACATGTTGGGCTACGACCGCCGCCGCTGGTGAATCATACCCGCTCGAGATGCTCGCCAGCGGACTCACCGGATGGATTCTCGCTGATGATCTCAGGTTTTCACCCAGCGATCGCGCTGTCGCAAGCAGGAAATTCTTATAATCGTCGTAACACCGAAAAGCAGGAGCGGTATCGGCCTTGGGAATCTCTTCAAATCCCCCGTCTCGATAGACTAGATTATGACGCCAGATCAGATGACCCTCGCCGGTTTGCGTCGGGAAAGTTCCCGTACAGCTTTCGACGCCCCAGGTCGTGCGGATAACACTTTCCCGGTCGTTCACGTAACAAAAATCCTCACGGAGGGTCACATCCGCACAACCGCATAACGCTCCCAGTGAGTTGGACACATACCATTTCTCTTCTTTTCGATAATACCACAACCGGTCCATGATGGTCCCGGAGGTGACGAAAACGACGCGATCCTCCCGGCACCGTACCCCCGATCCGAAAACCAGATCGGTTTGATCGAAATCTCCTGCGGTAAAATCACCCGCCCATACCGCCTCCGCCGCCCATTCTTCGCAGACCTCCACCCGCGGACCGTGCAGAAACCGGATCTCCTCCGAGCCCGGCCTGACAATAGCGACCCAGGCCAATTTCGGCCAGCCCGATATGAGTTCGTTGCGTAATCTCATGCCGATGGGTCCTTTTCGATTCGACAGGAATTTTCTAAATGCTCACAAATCGTCGCTACCTTTTCCGGCCAGGATTCTTTACGCATCGACTGGGATCTTCTTATCCGGGCTTCCGAATCGTCGGCCAGGGATGCTTCTATCGCCTCGACAAACGATTCGACGCTGTCGCTTATGCGGATCAGGTGGTCGTATTGCTGCACTTCCGGCATGGGTGTCGATACCACCGGAAGACCCGCGGCCAGGTACTCCCGCAGCTTAATCGGATTGACCGCCCGGGTAAGATCGTTCACCTTGAACGGAATGAGTCCGACGTCGAAATGTTGACAATAAACCGGTAGCTCTTCGTAGGGCTTGCGGCCTAGAAAATGAAGGTTCGGTTGCCCTCGATACCGGGCCAGGTCGAAAGTGGAATCGCCGATCAGGACAAAATGCCAGTGCGGCCTTAGACGCGCCGCTTCAACTAACAGATCGAGATCCACCCAATCGCGGATCAAACCGATGAAGCCCAAGCGGGGCGCTGGAATATCCACTAAATCCGTAGGAATAGTGAGATTTTCCGTGACCGATTTGCAAAAGTGCTCGTAATCCACCCCATGAGGCGCCAGCACAGTATGCCGATTCCAGTCTTCCTTCGCTTCCTGCAATACCTGCGCCGTCGTCACCACCAGATCCGCTCGTCGGCAAAGCTCTTCCTCGTCCCGCAGCACCTGCTCCCGGTTGTACCCGGAAAAGCTGGCGTGATCGTCCACGCAGTAATACACCACTTCGCGCTCCCCGAAGTGCCCCAGCACGTACGAAATATCCGGCGTGAACGACCAGATCTGCAGCGGACCGGTTTTTTTACAAAACAAACCCAATCTGAGCTGAATGGTCAAAAGTACCTGGTTAAGTTTTTTGGCCCAGGGGATATCCGGCAGGGGGATTACCAGGGGGGTTAGCACGTAAAGGTTTTTGCGTACGCGAGTTACGCCGGTCAGGACCTGTTTGAGCTTGCGGACAATGTAGAGCAGGTCGGAGGAACTGGCCGACGGCGTACGGGAGGCGTGATAATTGACCCAGAGGACGGTATTGGATTCGGCCAGCAGGTGCATCACATGGTGCTTACTTGTCGGCGGTGCATCATAACCGCTTGCGAAACAAAGAATTGTGTGATCTTTTATCATGTTGATTTGGATTGGCGCCGTTGGGATTTCCGTCTCCTCTTAAATAAAGAGTAAACACCCAGACCCGAAGACATGTGCTGCCAACGCCAGGACAATGCCGCCGGAAGCGCCAGAATGATACCGATACTATCAAGAATTATATCACTTTTATCAAACGTCCTGCCTACGGTCTTCTGTACATACTCCATCAGCACCCCGAAGGAAAAACAGATAATCACCGAGAAAATGACTCCCACCAGGCGAAACCGGATCGATGCCGTTAAAGCCAAAGACATGCACACCATCAGCATCGCATAGGCCGGCATGTGGAGCAGATTCTGCAACTCGTTGGAAATGCCTCGATTCCAGGTTCCGATCACGGGCAACCGGTAGCTAACACTCGCCCTATATACTACCCATAAATAGCCCAGTGCGATCAACCATAACAACACGGCTCTTGCCCGGTTGATTTTGGTTTTGACTCTCTCGGGAACAATCGGCGTTTCGGTTTCAACCGGTATTTCATTTACCTCATTTTGCGGTGCTTTTTCCCCGGCAACGGTTTCGACCTGCTTCGGTCCGGTCTTGTCGCCGGTAAGCTGATGGCATAACTGCACCAGGGGCGCCATCCGTGCGGTCCAGTTGTATCGGGTTTCCACGGCCTTTCGTGCCTTCCGGGCCATCTCCTCCCGCAAGGTATTGTCGGTGAGTAATTGGATCGTGGTCTGAATCCACTGCTGAGGCAAGTCGGCCTGGAGTACCTCTTTTCCCACCTCGAGTTCCAAACCCTCCAGGGCCGATGTAGAGGCGATAACGGCGCGCCCCATCGCCATCGCTTCCAGGACCTTGTTTTGCACACCTCGGGCCATGAGAAGCCGACAAACGGCGATACTGGCTTCGGCGAGATAGGGTCTGACATCCGGTACCGAACCGGTGATCTGTACCCCGGGAGCATAACCCAGCCGCCGAACGTCTCGCGCGGGATTTCGTCCGACGATATAGAATGTCAGATCGGGTATCTGACGTTTCAGTTCCGGCCAAACCTCCTGCACAAACCAGCACACGCCCTCAATGTTGGGCCGATAATCCATCGTGCCGGTAAACACCAGAGAGGGATTTTCGGTTCGAAACTTTTTTCGCGGGGTAAAATAATCGGTATCCACGCCGTTTTCCAGCGCGCTGACTTTCTCCGGGTAATGGCCCAGCAGGGAGGATTCCGCCTGGCTTACCAGAAACACCGCCTCGCAATGAACGATAACATCCTGCTCTAACCGACAGACCTTTCTGCCCTCCCGGCGATACAACCAACTCCTGGGCCAGGACGCCGTATTTGCATAAGAGAACCACTTGGCGCTATCCACGTCCACTAAATCCAAAACGCGATAAGGAACCGATAGATTTTTCAGATAGGGAAACATACTGGAAGAATACCCCATCGCCAGATGAAAGAGATTCCGTCGCGTCTCCTTCCGCAATTTTTTTTCCAGGCGCCGGCTGTGAAAATAACCCTCGGTTGCGGATTTGCCTCGCAGCATGGCGCACAGGGAGCGCAGGAAGCCTCGTTTGGGGCCGGTACGGGCCACGATCACTTTTTCACACCATTGTCGAACCATCCCGGCAGCGTCGGCATCTTCTTTACCGTGCGTCAGTGTGGCCAGGGTAATCCGGAACTCTTTGGAGAGAGCCTTTAATTCGTGGAAGGCGCGCACGCGCTCGCCCTTATTGGGAGGATAGGGCATCCGATGTACAATGAACAACAATCGCTTCATATATAAAAAATCAGTTCACGGTTCACAGTTTACGATAGGAGAGAATTCAGAATCCAGAATCCAGCAGAAATAGAACCGGAGGGAAACGTCATGCTCAAGAGTACTTGGGCATGCCACTCGGCCTATTCTGGATTCGTCATTCGGATTTCGTCGTTCGTCATATCGTTTAGTAATAGCGGTATAAGTACTTGGGAACGTAACTCTTTTGGTGGGTAAGGAACAACCCCAGAATTTTGACGTCGGCAGCGCGGAGGAGCCCGACGGCCCGGTGTACCGACTCCCGGTGGGTTTTATTCATCCGGATAATCATGAGGGCCTCGCCCACGGCGCGTCCCCAGACACCGGTATCCGAGACGCCGCTGACCGGAGGGGTATCGATCAGTACGCAGTCGTATTGTCGTCGCAGGTCGGAAATCAGTTTACTCGTCGGGATACGGCTGAGGATTTCGCCCAGCTCGCTCCGATGGGCCACCCCGGACGAGATCACGTCCAGATTGGGACATAAGGTCGGTTGAATAACCTGCTTGAGGGTATGAGTT
>CAZNQT010000051.1:0-14946 GCA_964574885.1 uncultured Pirellulales bacterium | reverse complement strand
GAACTAAATCCCGCTAACGGTTATCTGGAAATTCTCTCGACTCAACGTTGGATCTGGACGTTGACCGTATGTACGCGAAAATCACTGCTGGATACGATATTGAAAAATTGTCCGGAGTGCCAGGATGAAAGTTATTTAATGGGTGACATTCAGCGTTGGCTGGAATTGTCCCGCCTGGGGAAGATCATGTATTTCGAGGCGCCGCTGGCCACGAGAAACCAACTGGTAGAATCGGCATCGCAGTCGGCAGATCCCCGTAAACTATCGAAATTCGGTCTGGCGGGGAACGCTCTGGTGGAACACTATCTCCATAAATATCCCTGTCCGGAAGAACTGCGCGAGCAAATCCGACGGGAACTGGCCACCGAAAACCTGGCGTTTGCCTGGAAACTATACGACCGTGATCTGGCGCAGGAACACTATACACGCCTTAAAGCCGGGAACGGAAGCATCTCCTTAACGAACCGGATGCATTATTGGGGCACCCGCAACCCACTGTTTCGTATCCTGACGGAAATATTGTCTTCCGGCAAGAGTGTTTTTCGACGTTCCCAAGGTTAGTATTTCCGCTATAATAAAAACCATTACAGGCTTTCCCGTTCGTCTGTTTATCAGCAGGAGGATCCATTATGAGACGACGAGATTTCTTGCGAATTGTGGGTATAGGAGCAGCTTCGTGGGTATATTCGGGATGCGGGATTCGAAGTCAGAATCACCTGAGGAAACAGGAAAAAATAAACCTTGTGCTTATTATGACTGACAATCAGTCCCCCTGGACACTAGGTTGTTATGGGAATGAAGAGATCCGAACGCCAAACATCGACCGACTGGCCCGCGCAGGAGTTTTGTTTACGCACTGTTACAGTTCCAATGCGGTCTGTTCACCATCTCGGGCCACCGCGCTGACGGGATTAATCCCTTCGCAACATGGAGTGCATTGCTATTTGAATGCCGGCGGCGCCCAGACCGGCCCGAATGCTTACAATACGATCGAAGAGTTTCGCAGTCTGCCTCAAATCCTTTCGGAATCGGGATACGTCTGTGGGCTGAGCGGGAAGTGGCATCTAGGTGACAACCTGAATCCTCAAGAAGGATTTACCTATTGGATCACCAAGCCCCATGGCCATACCAGTACGTTTTACAATGCCGACATTATTGAAAACGGGACCATTCGGAAAGAACCATCTTACCTGACCGATTTCTGGACCGAACAGGGTATTCGATTCCTGCAACAAAACAAGGATCGCCCCTTTTTCCTATATTTAGCGTATAACGGTCCCTATGGTCTGGGCGGCAGTCTTCAGAAGCAGGCTCGGAATCGTCATGCGGCATACTATGCCGATAAGAATTTGGAATCCTTCCCGCGCGAACCGGTACATCCCTGGCTTCACGAAAATCGACAGTACGTGAATGACCTGACGGCGATCCGCCGATACGCCGCGGAAATCAGCGGCGTCGATGACGGCGTAGGCCGAATCATGGAAACACTGCATCAGCTTGGTCTGGAAGAGAATACTCTCGTAATTTTTACCGCAGACCAGGGATTATGCGGCGGGCATCACGGCATGTGGGGGATGGCGGATCATTCCCGTCCTCTGCACACCTATGACGAAACCATTCACATTCCCTTGCTATATCGCCAACCTACAGTTATCCCCGGCGGGAAAAAACTGGATATCATGGTATCCAATTATGATCTGCTGCCGACCGTTCTGGGATACCTGGGATTTAAGGATAAAATTCCCCAGGCGCCCAAGTTGCCGGGGCGGGACTACTCTGCGGTACTGGTCGGTCGGTCGATTCCCTGGGAGAACGTGGTCTATTATGAATTTGAGAATACGCGGATGATTCGCACTCCGGACTGGAAGTACACCCAACGTTATCCTAACGGCCCTGATGAGTTATACGATCTAAGGAAAGATCCGGGGGAACGAAATAATATAGTGAACCAGGCAGAATACGCCTCGCAGCAAAGACAACTGCAAAAGCAATTAAACGATTTCTTTGCAACGTACGCCGATCCGAAATATGATCTATGGAAAGGGGGGCGATCAAAATCACATCTACTGACATCGAAGCAAAAACCACTGAGAAAAGGTATCCGCAGACAAACAGGGGCGACGAATGAGTAAGAGTATTTTTCGTCGTTCCCAAGGTTAGTATTTCCGCTATAATGCTAAGAAGAAACGCAAAAAGAATCCTAGAACCAGCCCCAAGCTCGCGGACTCGCTTGAGGCTGCCACCCAACGCTTGGCGGCGCCACCCGACACAGCCGAGGGTCCCGATATAGATCGGGATGCCACAGTCGCCATCCACCTCGCGGACTCGGTGGCTGCCACCCGGATTATTGATGAGCAGAAACATTATGCGTTTCTACTTAGCGTGATGGAAATACTCGAAGATAGTTTTTTAGTAAAGACCTACGACTCTCATCCTGACGGTACGATGAAGATTTCCGCGCTCATGCAACAGCTTCAGGAAATCGCCTCGGTACACGCTCAACAGCTTAACTTCGGGTCTGACCGACTCGAAGCGCTTAACTGCTATTGGGTATTGAGTAATCTGCGGATCGAGTGGAGTCGGCAACCGCGCTGGAACGAGGCGGTCCAATTACAGACGTGGCCAAGCGGTTATAATCGGCTTCTGGCCACACGCGAATTTCTGGCCCAGGATGAAATGCAAAAGGAACTTTTCCGCGCCGCCAGTCAATGGATGATCCTCGACAAGAGTAGCAATCGGCCTAAAAACCTGGTCCGCCTGGACATCGACCTGATCGACGTCGGCGCCAAGGTATTCGAGACAGAAGTGAGCAGACTCGAACCGCAGACGCATTATACTCACCGGGAAACGATTCGCGTTCCGTACAGCGCCCTCGACCTGAACGGTCACGTCAACAACACCGAATACGTCCGCTGGGCACTCGATGCCTTACATGAAAATTTTGATCTACCCGTCAAAATTCAATCGCTGCAAATCAGCTATCTCGCGGAGGTCTTTGAACATGAGACGCTCGATCTCCAACTCGCACATGATCCAATTCACAGCTTCGTCCTGGGCCGCAAATCCGGCGAAGACAACCACGTTTTCATTTTGGAAGCCCATCACAGAAATGAGAAATGAGTGGATAGTTGTGTGTTGTGAGAAGAAAGAGTTCTCAGGATTCAGTGCTCAGGGCTCAGGAAGAGAAGGAAGAAGGATAAAGGCGAGAAGAGTTCACGGTACCCGGCTCAAGCTCGCGGCCTCGCTTGGGGCTGCCACCCGACGAAAGATCACGGCCATTGCGGCCGTGGCACACTGGCCGAGGGCGGCTGTGCCACAGTGACTATTCACATGAATCCTTAGTCGTTTCCCCTTAGAA
Source organism: uncultured Pirellulales bacterium (assembly GCA_964574885.1). Taxonomy (GTDB): domain Bacteria; phylum Planctomycetota; class Phycisphaerae; order Sedimentisphaerales; family SM23-30; genus JAFGFX01. Next base: position 11,588 of record CAZNQT010000051.1, on the reverse strand, counting down.
GTTTAACTGGAGCCGGGCAAAAAAGGTCCTTCCCGGCGTCTCATGGGCGGCGTAATTAGGCGTTTCGAATAACGGATCGTTGGTCTCGTTCAACAAATCACTGACACCGAACATTAATTCGCCATGACCGTTCGCAACCTTTCGTGAGATCGTCAGATCCAAGCGATGGAATGCGGCATACGTATATTGGTAAAAAGGATTGTCCTGCGTTGTGTCGGTAAATTTGTAGTTGCCGTTTAGGGTCCAGTTATCGTTTATAAACCATCGCGCGCTCACGCCCGTTTTATGCCGGGCCGGTTGCAACGAACGCAGAGACTCGGAATAGGAAAAATCATTGTAGGCGTACCAGCCCGAAAGTTTACCCGCTTTGCCCTCCAGCGCCAACTCGATCTCCGCGCCCCAGGAGTCGGCCCCGTCCAGGTTGACAGGCGCTTCCTGGAACAATCCAAACGTATCGGTGGTTACGACATACCCAATCAAGTGTTCGAATCGCTGATAGTACGTATTTGCAAACAGGGTAAGCCCCGGAACCACCCTGCCCGAATAGCCCGCCTCCACGGACCACGTTTGCTCATTCTTCAAGTCCTCGGTAGGATTCACGTTAACCACATACAAACCCCCTCCCGCAGGGAAATGATGCACTTCGAGTTCGCGGAGGGAAATCAGCGGCGTGCGAAAGGCCTTGGCCGTGCTGATACGGAATATGTGCTCTTTGTCCTGATCCAGAGCATAGAGGCCCGCCAGTCGGCCGGACCAATCCGTCTGGGTCTGCGAATACCAGTCTCCGCGCAGTTGTCCCTCAATGGTCAGCCGCTCCGTCACCTGCCAACGGTCAATGGCAAATAATCCCGCCCAGTATTCATCGAACGGCTCATCCCGAAACAAGACCTGCTCCGCCGTGTCCCGGCTGGTATTTAATCGGACCCAACGCAGATTGCCCCCGATCGACATCTGATGATCCTGCGTCGGCTGAAAGCTGTACTGACCTTCCAGGTCGTTATCCTGGGCATCGACGATCATCAAGCTTCGCCAATTCATCTGAGTCAGATTGTCAGACCATTGCAGGTATCCCGTGCTGCCGTTTTCGAAATCATGGTCGATGCGGGCAAAGGTCCGCAGACGTTCGTCGCGATTATCTTTCCTGGGAAAGTAACCAATTTGTTCGTAATCGCCGGATTCGATATGGGAATAGCCCGCCCCCAACGAGAGGTCCGTCTGATCACACACCTCATAAATTGCCTTGGCGTCGAATTGACAGGTACGGCTAAAATCACGCACGACATATTGATCGAAACCAATCATGGAACGAGTGGCGGGATCATAGGGACTTTCCAGTCGGCCGGCGCCCGCATCATCCGAGGATTCCAGTTCCTCGTACCCCGCAGAGAACCGCCACCGCCATCGGTTCTTCTTATCCGCCCAGCGAACGTGCGTAAACGAATCGCCAAACTCGTTCATCGTCGTCGAGCCGAAATACCCGAGGACGTCCGCGGGGTCTTTGGTGATGATGTTGATGACGCCCGTAAAAGCATTGGCGCCCCAGGCGGCGCCGCCAGGCCCCCGAACCACCTCGATTCGTTCGATATCTTCCAGAAAGACGGGTATTCGCGTAAACTCCGGCCCGCCGTAAAGAGGATTATCCGCCACCCGCCCGTCCACCAGCGACAATACTCGATCGGAAACAGTTTCGTGCAAACCGCGAACACCCACCGCATACCGGTTCCGGTCGGCCCTGAGCACATCCACACCCGGCGTGAACTGTAACACCTCGGCAATGTTGGTCAATCCACTATAATGAATATCTTCCGCCGTAATCACACTCGTCGGAACTGAGGTTTCGGTGATCCTCTGTTCCTGCCGCGACGAGGAAACCACCACGGGCACCGTCAACAACTCCTCCAGCGACATATCGATAAAGTTCGTCGCTAACCGGTTCGGCTCCTCCTGCGTCCCCCACGCGGGTAGGCCTAGTGCCAACACTGCTAACGGTATAAGAATTCTTATATGTCGTATCGAACGGAATCGCTCTTCACCCATGCTCGGTATTCCAGAACTCCACATAAAATTTCCACTATGACGCTAAAAATAACGTGTCAAACTTCAACTCATCACCTGAGTATCTCCTTTCCAGGGTGAGAACTCGCGTATCCTAGACTCCACGCGTTATAGACTGTTGTTTGATATAAAATATCGACACTACGGGACTTGCGCTTGAATCTTAGAATAGAGAAATAACCTGAATTATTTCAGGACCCATGTCCTCATAATATCCTTACCATCAGGAACTTAACCGGATTTGGGCCGGAACGTAATCGCATAAGAATGACACGACTATTTCGTCCGTACCGGATTTGTGACCGATAAATAACGAAGTACAAACCGTTTATATCAGTACTAATAATAGAATCGATTTTTTATTATGAGGCTACCTGAGCATTCCAGCGCAGCTTCCCCCCTATTTTCAACCCTGAAAAGGCGAAAAAATTAATATTTAAAAAACGGTGAATGGCTCCGAAACTTGAGATTGTCTTTACGGTTTTACTCCGATGTCCATCGATACGATTCGCAGGGAGCCGGTTATTCGGAAGTCCCGGTCGCGGATACTTATTCCAAATTGCAATTTACGTCTTGCGAGGGATGGATATCTTCCAAAAGCCAATTCAGAGATAAGAGCTTCAGGTCATTAAGATCGACTTTTTGATCCTGATTGAAATCCTCCAGGGCCGCATAGGGATCGGGATAGGTTTTGAAGAGGCCACATTCCGACCAAGTTTTCAAATCAGGGAGTTTTTGCTGGTTATCTGAGGCATCGGCTACGACGGAATCGGCTAATTGATACCAAATCACCTGCCCTTGTCTGGGGCCGCTATATTTGATGACGCCATCCGGATCGACGATAAAGACTTCCGGGACTTTCCGAATACCGAAGGTTCTGCCCATGCGGCGATTCGTATCGACGAGGACCTGGAATTGAATGTTGTTTTCTGCCACATATTGTGCGGCGGCAGATTCGGTGGCGCCCAATGCGACCAGAATCACTTTATAGGTTAGCTGCGCGTTCAGGGCGTTCAAGAGCGGGATACGGGCCCGGCAGTGGGGGCATAGGGTATTGCCGAAGACCAGCAGGACGTTTTGGCCGTAATAATCGCTCAAGGAAACCAAATCCCCATTCACGTCGGGTAACCTAAAGTCAGGCGCGTATTGCCCCAGATCGACTCCGGAATTTATATCGAGGGAAGGCAGTGCTATTGGGGATCGATCCTCATTGAACGCCGCTAAGAATTCCGCCGCCGAGGAGGCCGCAACTCCCGGTTCACAATGGATGATATCCGAAGAACTGTAGGATATCGCCGTTCCCGAAGAATTAAAAGTGCAGGTAAAGCTGATCTCTAACGGACTGCCATTGGGATCGAGAGGAGGTCCGACACTCAGCATAATGGGGGGACTGCCGCCGGGGCCGGTTCCCAAACCGCCGCCGCCGTACCCGCCATTTCCCCCACCGGGTCCGCCGCCGAAAAGATTAATCGGGACATTAAACGGTACGTCGTCCGGATAACAGACCTGGTAGGGAATTTCGATGTAGTCGATTTCCTCATCACAACGGGTGACCTTTCGCGGGCCGCCGAAGGTTTTAAATTCATAGGCATTATAATATTGAGAATCAAAACGAGGTTGGAAGGAAACGCCTTGCCCGCAATCCCAGGCGCTGACCGGACACATCCCGCCGCAGCCCGGATCGATTACGCCCGCATACAAGATATACCAAAACAGCGTAGGCTCCGGATGACAGGGCAGCCAGCCATCGCTCCATCCTTCCGGCTGGAGGATACCGGGAATATCGGTTAACGAGGGCAGACTGGAACCGGCGCCCTGGGAGCCGAGACCCACCAAGGTTTCATAGGTGCGGATAAAGTCAGTAATAAATTCCTGGGGGACGCCGAATTCCTGGCAATAGCCGCTCCAGGAGGGCCAATATAAAGTATCCCAATACGAAAGTTCATATCCCATGACCGGTCCGCAGACCAACTCATCTTCACAGACCCGCACCTTTACCGGGATCAGCATGTTATAGGTAACGCAGGTATCGTCACTCATGGAGTCATGCACAGGACCGGTATCCGTCGAAACCGAGGAATCGGCCTGATTGAGATTATTGACGAAAAAGTCGCGCGTGGCGTAGTTGTTGCTGATCATGTCTTCTTCCATACCGAGAGGATAATCCCCAAACACCTCCACCCAGATACGGTGCGTGCCTTCGAGATCGGCCGGCACCTGCCAATCGATACAAACGGTTTCCGGACGGAAAGACAGATGCATATAGGTGATCGGTAGAAATTCAATGGTTTCCGTACCGATGGGAATCGAGTTGGCATCATCGAGGTAAAAGTTGACCTGCACGTCCCAGATATACGTGGTACCGGTATTGACCACGTCGGCACAAATTTGCACCGAATCGCCGGGATTCGGGAAGGGATTGCTGATGGTGACATTATGATTCAGCACCTGCAGGTCCACTCCCTGAGGATAACGGTAATACTGGCTATCCGGTTTCCCGACCGCTTCACATTGATAGGTATTCAGGTTACAAAAATTAATTGTGTTGGGATCGGCATCGGCGCACTCAAAGTTACCAGGATCCAAACCTAAACAGGTCGCAGCAAAAATGGTGAAGGGATCGGAATCCACGGTCGTAGCCGGGTTGATCGTACTGCGAGCGGTAATGACCACATCATGGAGCGTATCGTCTGTGGTCATGGGAGTAAAGCTCGCCTGGTTACCCACAATGATGATATTGGGATCGGAAGCGACATACTCTACGTTGGCCGGATCGGTTTCCACAAAAAAGTGATCCTCCAGATTCTTCTGCCAGGTATTGCCCAACAATATCGGCTCATCGTTCAGACCGCCTAGATAGCGAGGCTGTCCCGTGAATAGCAGGTCGATCGTCTCGGTGCAGCGATACTCATTGTTGTTGTAGCCGAATTTGCCTATACAGAGTGCCGTTTCAAAGTCGCTGCCGACCTCAGGGCCGATGAAGTGATGGCTATAGGTATAATCGCCATTGGATTCGGTCATACTGCCGGTTAGATCCACATCCATGTCTGTCTTGAGCCTGGGGAAGATGGCGCCGCCGCTGGGATTCAAGGAAAGATACAAGGGGAATCGGCCAAGATTGCCGAACTTATACCCGGTGGTAAACTCGACCTGGCCCAAAAGATTTCGAGGGAAGCTATCCTGCGAAATGGTTTGATTGCGAATGGTAACGGAATCCGCCCAGCCGTCATTAAAGAAATATTTAATCGCATCGACGGCGTAAATCACGTTGGAGGCGCTGACGTCATCGGGGCAGATAAAATCAAGATAGACCTGCAGGTCCAAGCCGCCGAAATTCTGATCGACGTGGATCTGCCATTGATAAACGCCGGCGGTTTCCGTCAACGTGGTGGTGATGTAATTCCCGGTCGTATTTGGATCCTGACCTTGCTGAATCGAGATTTCCGGAGGTACAGCCGTTTTCCCGTCGGGCCCGTAAATGGAAATCTGAATATCCGTACCGGCGTATATATCCGACCAACTCCCGGTCGTATCAAAATAGACCAATAACCGTACGACATGATTCGGGTCCGGGATGGTGCGAATATTTTGCGTGACAATGGAGATTTTTCCGCTATCCGAATTGCTCACCGCGTCTCGTAATTTTAAGCCATTGACCGGTGAACCGAGACCATCCGCTACCGAGGCGGACATCTGTCGTGTATCGCTGTAGGTATATCCCAGACTGTCAATCGAGTAATCGAAAATGGCGATTTCCCGGGGAGTATCATCAAAGGTCAGGTCGATGGCAGGACCGACGGCCGCACTGTGGTGCCACCATTTGTCCACATAGGGATACACCTTTGCCGTCGTCACAAGGTAATCGTTCCAGGTAAAACTGTTAGCGTAGGAACCGCCGGCTTCTGAGAGGCTGCCGTAATTAATATTATTTTCCGCGATATCAGCACTGTCCAACTTATAAAAGATAAAGCCGTTCGGATTGGGATTCAAAGGCAGTAAAAGCGGGAAACGCCCCAAACCCGGATACCGGTCTCCGGTTTGAAATTCCAGAGCGCCATCCAGAGTTCGGGGGAAAGATGATTCACTGACAGATACCCCGGCGATAACGAACCTGTCGCCCCAACCGCTGTTACGATTATATTTTATATTATCTACGGAAACGACGACATCCGAGACCGCCATACCGGCCGGAATGGTGAAATCCAAATAGGCAATTTTATCGGCGCCGCCAAAACTTGTATCGACCTGCACCTGCCAGAGGTTGCCGTTTAAGGTGGCGGACAATACGTTGTCGTCATTATTTTCAAATCCTGTGCTCAGCGTAACGGCCCCGGTAAGCGGGGTAAGACCGTCTTTATTGTACAAGCTAATGGTAGCAACGGTTCCCGTATAGATATCCGACCAGCCTCCCGTGGTATCGAAATACCAGGATAATCGGGCCACGGCGGAACCATCTTCAGCAACGTCGCGGATTTCCCGCAGCAGATATAAAGCGCCGCCGTCACTGTTCGGCACCGAATCTTTGATCGTACCCGTAAATCCCGTTATCGCGGCATCGGCGGTATCCTTCAGGTCAAAAGAAAATTCAATTGCCTCCTCGGGGAAATAAGTCGTGCTGTCGGCGTTCCAGTTTTCGATGGTCAAGCCTGTTTGGTTGAAGTCCGGATCGATTCCCATCGAAATCGCATCGGTAAAATCATGCGCGTGTCCCCATTTATCGGCATAGACGTAAAATCGGGCCTGTGTGTTTACGAAATCGTTCCAGCGCCAGATATTGGCGTAGGCGCCGCTGGTCTCGGAGATAGAACCGTTTTTCAGATGGGTCTCGCCGATCGGATCGTCCGAGTGAATACTGTAATAAATCAGACCGTTTTCATTAGGCGTCAAGGGCAGGTAGATCGGTAAACGTCCTAAGGTGGAAAACGTATTACCGGTAGTCAGAGTGTAACCCGAGGAAGGTACGTCCACATACTTTTCCGTAATATAAATGCGATCCTGCCAACCGGTATTATAGTTATATTTAATGTAATCCACGGAAAACAGGACATCGGAGAGGTTGCGCGTGGGGGGAATGACGATATCGACATAACTGATTTTATCGCTGCCGGAAAAATTGGTATTGACACTCGTATCCAATCGATCGATTCCATTTACCTCACTTAAAGCGTTGGAAAGATGTCCTCCGCCGTTGTTCTCCGTACCAGCGCTGAGCGTGAAATCGCCGGGAAGTGGGCTGCCATCCTTATAATACAAACTTAAAATGACATTGGTACCCGCATAGATATCCGACCATCGACCGGTCGTATCGAAATAGATCATGACGCGCGCGGTAATCGTGCCGTCTTCGGCAACTCCCTGAATCCGGCGTAAAATGGACAAGCGACCGGAATCGGAATCATACCGCGTATCTGATAGATCCGGGGAAAAACCGGACAAGGGATTATGGTTGGGATCTTCCAAATCAAAGGTAAAGGTGATATCCCGCTGCGGATAATACGAGTTCTGGTCCGCCTGCCAGTTCTGGATCCATATATCCGAACCCGACGAGGATACGGTAAAAATTTCCGTTTCCGTCATCTCACCGTCCGCCATCGCTTGGACCTGATAGGTTCCCAATAAGTAAGACGGCGTATAACCGGCGGTACATTTCCCGTCGGCAATCGTCCCGCCAAAACTATGGACTACGCCGCCGGGCGTAGTCACTTCGATCGTGCAGGAGGTATAAACATTCAGCACCGTTATATTCACGGTCTCCAGAGGCGCCAGAGAGGTTTTATCTAATCGAATAAAGTCCGTCACCAACCAGTTCGGAGCCAACAACGAATAATCTCCCATATCGACGGTGTGGCTGGTATCGATATCGGTGTACAGGCACCAGTTGGGTTCATCACAACCCTCCTCCAACCAGTGCTGATTGACGATCTCCAAGTCCAGCAGGTTCACCCGGCGGTTATGATCGACATCCCCGGGTAGAGGATACTCATCGAATATCGCATTCGATTCACCAGAAGACATTTTCAAGGGAATACCTATCAAGGCCGTAAGAAAGATAATTGTTAATCCTAGGGAGATAAACGACTTATTCATTTCTTCCTCCTAATATTTAGAAATTCTTTAATTAAACCTTTATATTATCCGATTAGAGGCCTCCTGCCAATAAGATTTCCCTATTAATCCTGCGGACGACAATAAGTCCTTTTACTTCAATACTTTACAGATAGCCCATGGTCTGTGTTACTTCACGTGTACGGAGAAAGGAAATCACTAAATGAACCGAAATCGCAGAATGACCACAACCCGCCAGGAAATAGTATCAATATCCATATAGGAAGGGTACACATGATATGCTTTTTACGCGATCAAATGTTCGAGCTTTTGCACGGAGGCGATGGCCCGACCCAAAGGCGGCATCAGGCGCTCTAATAATGCTTTATCTTTGCAACAGAAGCCCCGATCATTCCGGCGATAGAATACCAACGCTCCCAGCAGTTCGCCTTCACATTCAATGGGCAACGCCATGAACGCTAATCCACGTAATCCTTGTCGGTGCTTGGCGGATATGTCCTGCCACGCCTCAACATCGTTAACTAAGACACTTTGTTCTGTTTCCACCATTTGACGGATGAGAGAAGCTGTCAATAGACTTTCCATTTCTCGGATATCCTCGGGATGATCGTAGCACGGGCCGGTGAGATGGGCTTCAAATTTATGACTGCGACATAAATAGATCGCCGCATTAGTATCGGGCAGTCCGGATCGCAATTCCCGTAACGCCTTGTAGAGCAAATATCGACCGTCAAACTCCCCCATCAAATCGCTTTGAAACTCATACGCCCGCTGCAACGTGTGGAGAGTTTCGGCAAACTGCAGATTGGAATGCACCAGGTCCTGGCAAAGTAAATTCACCTTCTCCTGCAGATGACGGCGTTTGCGATTCACCTGCCGACAAAGCCGCCGGATCTTGTCGTAGCGTTGTTGTTGATTCTCCCGTCCAGACAACTTTATTCTCCTCCGGAAAACAGCCAAAGTGGATTACGTTTTGCGTATAGAACCGAACGGAATACTATCCGCTATACGCTATACGCTAATTACGTTCCCTGTTCGCCGTTTAGTACACTTTCCTGGCATACCGCACAGGCCGGCAGTACGACTTTTACGGTAGTCCCTCGGCCCGGCTCACTGATTAATTGTATTCTGCCGCCGTTTTCTTCGACGTAGCGGCTGCTGCGGGATAAACCCAAACCTCGGTTTCGCCCCGCCGGTTTGGCGGAAAAGAACGGATCAAACGCTTTTTGCCTCGTTTCTTCCGACATGCCGCACCCTTGATCGATTATCTCCAGCACCACGTCGTCTTCCAGCTCGTCGTATCGTACCTCGATAAACACGGCGCCGCCCTGCCCTTGATACGAGGCCATGGCATTGGCGATTAATTCACCTAAGGCGTCTGTCATTTGATCGTCATCGACATATACGTCCGGCAGATGTTCTTCCAGATCGCTCTCAAACGTTATGTTTTCCTGCGATGCTGCGTGAGTTTGGGCTTCCAGAACCCGGCGAATTATTTCCTCCAGAGACAATGGTTTCGGTTGAGGTGGGGTGGGTTTGGCAAAATCCAGCAACTCCGTTATGATCTGTGAGATATCGTCGCCACTGCGGGCGATCTTCTCCAATATTTCCCGTCGCTTCGGATCGTCTTCGGACGATGCGAGATATTGGGAACGTCCCACCACAACCGCCAAGGGATTATTGATCTCATGGGCGGCGCCGCAGGCCATCTCACCTACGGCGGCCAACCGCTGCTTTTGTAACAATTTCCGTTGGGTCTCATGCAGCAGGTTGTTGGTTTGCGCCAGTTGCTCGCTCAATTTGGTCTTCTCTTCTTGCCTCTGCGCCTGCTTAATCGCCAGGGCCGCTCCCGCGGCAAAGGCCTGCAACTCTTCCATCTCGCTTTGATATGTGGCCGGGCTGGTGTTTCCCTGCCACAACAGTCCCCCTACCGCTTCCGTGCCGCAATGCAGCGGGATGATGAGACACCGGAGAATATCAAACATCGGCGCCACCTGCTCGAAAAACCAGCGGTGGGTTTCTCCTGCCGGTATGATCGAAAATCCCAGCGGCAATTCAAGGAATCCCCCACTGGAGGGATCGGCTTCAGGATCCTCCGTACGATCCACGAGAAACACGGATGCCTCCGTCTCCGCCTCAAGCTGAACCGCGCCCTCAATGATGAATTCATCGGGGGTCAGCGCATAGACGGCACAGTGTTCGACTTCCATTTTCTCCTGCCAGATTTTAGCAATTAAACCGCACACATCGACTACGGATTGTTCGGGAGTGGAATTTCCACTTAGACAACTCAGTAACTCAAAATATACACTACGCCGACGCAGACTTTGATACTGGTTCTGTAATCGAACGTTAAGTTGGCCTAACTCCCGGTTCGCCTCGCTCAACGCCTCATAATACAGTTGATCCGTACTGATTTCATCCAGACCCAAGATGGAGGCCCGGTCACTGATGGCTTCTCCCAACCGGCGAGTGACTTTTTCTAACTCGGGCACGGGACAGTTCAATTGTTCCGCGATCGCGACCGACGAATTCGGCAGATGATAATTACCGGAGTAACCGATCCGCTGCTCACGAACCAGGATATCCGCCAAATGAACGGTTTGCACAATCGTACGATGCTTTACGGCTTCCGGTAACGTGGTTGGATATTGACTATGCAGCCAAATCGTCTCGCGAATGGATTCTGGTAACATCCACTTCTCCGCCAAGCGTTTACCGGCTACCGCATGATCGATGCCGAGGATTCGCTTCTCCAGTTCCGCGATGTTGCCCAGCGAAGACTCGGTTAACTGTACGACCCGGATAAAACTCTTCGGCAGCGCCGCATCCAACGCCACCTTACCCAGATCATGCAACAAACCGCAAATAAATGCCTCTTCGGGATCTATCCTTTTGTCAATATAACGGCACAACATCTTGGACGCGCAGGCACCCGCCAGGCTGTGTCGCCAGAATCCCTCCCGATCAAACCGACCCGCCTCCTGATTCTGGGTCCCGCCCAGCGCTTCAAACACTTTAATACTTAATACGGCGTTCCGCACCGTATCGAAGCCCAGTAGCACTACGGCTTTATTCACCGAGATGGACTTATTGCTAACGCCGCGACTGGCCCGTGTGGATAAGGCAATAATCTTACTCGCTAAGGAAGGATCCGATTCAATCAGACTCACTACTTCCGCTGCCTGCGTATCGCTGCGCACCGTAATCTGCAATAAACGCGCCGCCACGGCCGAAAGCGTCGGCAGACTGTTGAGTTGCTGGATTATTAACTCAATCTTTTTACTCTTCGATCGAGATTGCTCGTTCTCCTGACTCATACTTTCCTCGTCCTTTCCTCCCCTCGCCTCCCCTGTCCTTTCCAGCGGTTCTCCGCCCCCCCTTAGGTGAGAGCTAAAAGTTCCGCCATCTTATTGACTAACTCATCAATACTGAAAGGTTTTTTCATAAAGGCATCCGCCCCAAGC
>CAZNQT010000050.1:0-15115 GCA_964574885.1 uncultured Pirellulales bacterium | reverse complement strand
GAATGAGCTGCAGATGATCGCGGATTCGGCGGATCGTCTTCGTCGGGCGCGGGGCCGTCGCGGATTGGACGTGTTGAATAAATTACAATCGAATAAGGATTTGGATATCAGTATCGAAGACATCGGCATGACGGCTCGTCAACAAAGCGAACCGGTGGATCAAAAGCTGGTCACGACGGCGATCAAACTGGGCGGCAAACTCGTGACGAATGATTATAACCTGAATAAGGTGGCGAGCATTCGCGGCATCGATGTCATCAATATCAATGATTTAGCCAACGCCCTGAAACCGGTCGTTCTGCCGGGCGAACCCATGCAGGTCAAGATTGTGAAAAACGGCGATCAGCCGGGTCAGGGCATCGGTTATATGGATGACGGTACGATGGTCGTCGTGGAGTATGGACGAGAGTATATGAATCGTGAGGTGGAACTGGTGGTCACGTCGGTATTGCAAACCTCTGCCGGTCGAATGATCTTCGGGAAGCTGGAGGATTCAGGCCCTTCCGAGCGCAGCGATTCTCGTCCTTCGGGACATAATCCATCTCGCTCCCCGTCGTATAATCGTAATCGTCACCGAAGTTAGGATGTGGTTGAGTAGATGAGTAGTTGAGTGCCAGAGTCCACAGTCCACAGCAAATTTAGTTTACGGTTTACGGTTACATGGAAATTCGGCTAAGGAGGTTTGGAATGAAGTCGAATCGGCATATTAGAAGCGTCGGAATTGTTTGTTTTTTACTATTTGGGAGTGAGATTTTTCTGCCCGAAGTTTCGGCGCAGGCAGACGAGGTTCTGCAGTTGCACCCGGTGAATCCGCATTATTTTTTGTGGCGGGGTAAGCCGACGATTTTAATCACGTCCGGCGAGCATTACGGGGCGGTGTTGAACCGGGAATTTGATTATCCGAAGTATCTGAAGAAGCTGCAGGCGTACGGATTCAACCTGACGCGGACGTTCAGCGGGGCGTACTGCGAACCGGGAAAGGCGTTTCATATTGAAAAGAATACTCTGGCGCCGGCGAAGGGGAAATTGATTTGTCCGTGGGCGCGGAGTAATGAGAGTGGCTATGCAAACGGAGGGAACAAATTTGATTTGACCAAGTGGGACAGGCAATACTTTCAACGACTGCATGATTTTTTGCACGAAGCCGGTAAGCGGAGCGTCGTGGTGGAACTGGTGCTATTCTGCCCTTTCTACAATGATACCATGTGGGACGTGAGTCCGATGAACGCGAAAAACAACGTAAACGGATTCAGCACGGTGAAGCGAGAGGAAGCCTACACGCTGAAAGATAAAAAGCTGCAAATCGTGCAGGATATGATGGTACGGAAGATCGTAGAGGAATTAAAAGGATATGACAATCTGTATTACGAAATCTGCAATGAGCCGTACTTCGGCGGGGTAACACTGAAGTGGCAGAAACATATTGCCCAAGAGATTGTGGAGACGGAGAAGCGGTTGGGAGTGAAACACCTAATCGCTCAGAATATCGCTAACAAAGGCAACAAGATTACCGAGGCGTTTCCGGAGGTGTCGATATTCAATTTTCATTACTGCAAGCCGCCGAAGACGGTGGCGGAGAATTATCACCTGCATCGAGTCATCGGGGATGATGAAACGGGTTTTGCGGGCAGCAGTGCAAGTCCGTATAGGCGGGAAGGATGGGATTTTATCCTGGCGGGCGGCGCGGTCTATAGCAACCTGGATTATACGTTTACGGTGGGGCACGAAGACGGGACGGCCAAGGTAAAGGCGCCGGGGAATACGGATGCGGCATTGCATCCACAGTTACAGATTTTGAAAAATTTCATCTACGAATTTAATTTTGTGAAGATGCAGCCGGATAACTCGGTGATTAAAGGGGGAATTCCCGACAAGACAACGGCACGGGCGCTGGTAGAGAAGGGCAAGGCATACGCAATATACCTGAACGGAGGAAGTAAGGCACGACTGGAAGTGGAACTGCCGCAGGGGCAGTATCGAGCCGAATGGGTGAATACGAAAACGGGCAAGGCGGACAAGAAAGAGACGTTCGAGCATAAGGGAGGGACGAGAACCCTGGTATCGCCGGGGTATCAGGAAGATATCGCATTGAAGATTATATTAAATATCAAATAGCAATGAACAAAATTACGAATCAAAATTGAAAAAAAGAGTGGCGTTATGAGAACTTTAACCGTTGGATTTCTGACGTTATTTTTTTATGGTTTGCCACCGAAAGCTTCGGGAGTAGAGGTGTTGGAGGGCGGGTTTGTAGCGCCGGAGGGGGAATTCATATCGGGTAAGGTTGAGCGGCCGACGTTACGAAGGGGAAATGCGACGTATCGTCTCTATACACCGGCGAATGCGAAGATACGGTTGGAGGTTCAGGCCGTTCGGGTGGGTAAATATACCGATAATGTTAAGGTCTCCGTTAGAGATCAAAAGGATACGGCGTTGGCCCAGGCAATGCTGGAACCGGGGACGAAGAAGGTACTAACGTTTACAGCGCCGGCGCCGACAGCACTATTAACAGTGGAGTGTAAGGCGGGGCACGGGGCGGTGGGTGTAACGGCGGAAGGCGGGAAGCTATTGATCCCGGTGGGAAAAAATAGTGTGCAGATTTTTCGGTATGCGAATCCGCTGTATTATTACGTGGAGAAGGAGACAAAAGAATTTGACCTGGAACTGACCGGCCAGGGAGATCTGGAGACAGCCGAAGCGATTGTAAAAGGGCCGGAAGGAGAAGAGGTTGTTCGGATCAGTACGTTGGATACGACGATACCGCAGATAAAAGTCCCCAGGGGAAAAGACGGGAAGGTATGGTCGGTACAAGCAGGCAAGGCACCACAGGGGGTATTCGAGGATTGCACATTGAAACTGCGGGGAGTGGGGCCATACGTGAGCGAACGGAAAGAAGATTTACTCGTTCCCGTGTTTCAATTGGAAGCACCGTTCTTAGTCCGGCCGGAGGAATGGAATCACTTTGTCGTCCGGGTGCAAGCATCGTCGCCGGTTGTGAATGCCGTTAAAAATCTGGAACTCTTCGTAAAAACTCAAAAGGATAAAATGGTTTGCCATGCAGAACTCAATCCCACGATTAGGACAACATGGAAACCGAATATCAAATTGAAAACCGGACAGTACCAATTACGCCTGGAGGGGCGAGTCGGCAAACAGAAAGTCGTTCGAGAACAACCATTATACATTGTAGATCGACCGGGGAATTTAACGGAGAGCAAGACGACGCTGGTGGAGGGCAAACCATTTTTTGCGCGGGGTCTGTATCATGTACGAAAGGAAGACTATGAGTTGGTGAAGCGGCAGGGATTTAATATCGTACAGGCGTCGCCGGGGAATGTACCGGCGTGCGAGCGGGCGGGATTGAAGGCCGCGGTGGCGCTGTACGGGGGGATGCAGGTGAATCCGGATTATTACCGGGAGAATATTTTGCGGTATCGAGACAATCCGGCAGTGGCATGCTGGATGACGATGGATGAGCCGGCGGCGCATGGGGTGTCGCTGGGGCAGATGGCGGCGGGGTACGCGACGATACGGGCATTAGCGGCACATCCGGCGTACACGTGCCTCTGTCGGCCGGGAGCGTACACGGATTATGGACGGTGTACGGATATTATCGCGATTGACGTGTATCCGGTAGGAAAAAGTCCCTTAACGCGGATCAGCGATACGCTGGAGATTGCAAAAAAGAACGTACCGGGCCATACGGTGTGGTTTATCGGTCAGGTGTGGAGTTGGCCAAACACAAGGTTGGTAACGGCGCGGGAACATCGGTGTATGAGTTACCTGGCGCTGACGCATGCGGACGTACGGGGATTGCTCTGGTATTCGTTTCGAGATCCGGGGTGGTATTTACCGGAAAATAATCCGGCGGTGTGGGCGATGTGCAAACAGTTGAACCAGGAACTGATCGAACTGGAACCGGCTCTGCTGACGAATAGTCTCTGGGAACGCGTACAGAAAAGCGGGAAAGGCGAAATTCACCTGGCGGCCCGGAAATATCAAGATACGCTTTATATCCTTGCGACGAATCCGACGGAAGCCGCAGCGGAGTTGAATATTGATTTAGGAATCGAGGGAGCCGGGGCAAAGGCAAGGGAGATATTTGAAAAGCGGGATCTTCAACTCGCAGGAGGGCATTTACAGGACCATTTTGAGTCCCTGGATACCAGAGTGTATCGGATTCCTATCAAAACGGTTCGATAAAATTCAATTCTGTCTTTTATTGTAAGGGATTTTCATACCAGAAGACGCCAAGCCCGCCTTTATGGGCTCGTTCTTCACAGGTAAGAATATCGAGATCGCCGTCGCCGTCCAGGTCCAGCAGTTCCAGACGGTCGTATTTGATACCTTCCGGTCCGCTGACCTCGTGTGGCTGCCATTTTATATCATAAGGACTGTTTTTCCATGAGAGCCAAACGACGCCGGACTTAGGGGGATTGGCGTTTTCGCAGGTTATGACGATGTCCTGTCGTTTATCGGCGTTGATGTCTCCCACGGCCACTGCTTTCGCGGTGCCCATATTATCCGGGTAGGGGATGGAGGTTTCTTTCCAGGACACCGCCTTTTTATCAAGGCGACGGAAAAAAATAATTTCACTTTTTCCGGCGCGTTTTGCGGCGACCAGAACATCCTGCAGGTTATCCTGATCGAGATCCGCCCGCGTGAGAAACATCGCTTCGTAATTACGTGAGCCGATGAAATGATTTTCCCAAGGTTGGACCAGCTTAGGTCCCGAATCGGGATGTTGCAACCAGCGGCAACCGCGCAAGGGTCCTTTACGGTCGGAAAGGAGAATATCATCCCGGCCGTCGTCGTTCATATCCGCACAACGAATTGACATAATCCATCCCGCCGGGGAAACCCGGCGCCAGCGGTAGAGTTGGATTTGTCGGGCGTCGGCGGGAACTTCAAACCAGCCGACGGCAGCTTTCTCACCTTTTCCGCCGGCAATCAGATCGATCCCGTTTTTTCCATCGACCTGCAAGGGATAGCAGAACATCCATTTCATCCGCAATTTAGAGGCGGGAAGCCCCTGCGATGTCCAGGCTTCGGGTCGGGTATAAAGTGTATTATCTTTGGGCGCCCAATGGATAAAAATAGATTCGGTGCTACCTTCGCAGCAAGAAATCACATCCGTAAAACCATCCTGATCCAGGTCGGCAAATACGGCATCTTCGACATGGGGAGTAACTCCGAGAGGAATCACCGTCCAAAGCAACTTGACACGGGAGTATCCGGGATGAAGATACATTTTCGTGAGGTTTTCTTCCTCCCAGCCGGTGGTGATATCCATCAAGCCGTCCCGGTTGACATCGGCCAGACGAACGCCGTCGGCTCCCCTGGAGGAATCGTCGATAGTATGGCGATTCCAGGGGCGGCCGCGTGATGATTGAGCTACGGCGATTTCGGTGAGCCCTGCGATAGTAATAAAGATAAGTAAGATAGGACAATTGAGTAAACTTCGATTTCTGATTCCGGTTCTAAACATCATAGCGCCTTTGCCTTGTAGAAACAGCTTGCATAAAAAATTCCGTAGTTTATAATACCCGCAAACGTTCCTGTAATCAAGATGAGGTACGAAAACTAAAGGATCACATGTCAGGAGAAATATTGATGGTAAAGTTGTGTTTTGTTTTCATGGTAGTAATGTTGTTTACCACGATGACCGCGGGGGATACGTTTCGACGAGTGCTTACGAACGTGGAGGAAAATATATACGTGCCGTCTCTGGAGTTAAAATCCAATGAGATTACGCCAGATTGTCCTCAAACCTGGGCGATCCACAAATACGTCCTGCACGGCGGTAAACAAGAGGGAGTAGAGGTCATTGAGGTGGATAACGGCAAGCTGCGATTTCGAGTCGTACCGACGCGAGGGATGTCCGTGCTGGATGTGACGCTGGCGGATATTCGTCTGGGATGGGATTCGCCGGTGAAGGGATTAGTGCATCCGCACTACGTGAACCTGGAAAACCGCAACGGTCTGGGATGGCTGTTTGGCTTCAATGAATGGATGGCCCGGTGTGGACTGGAATTTTTCGGGGCGCCGGGTCCGGACGAGTTTATGGATAATATGGGTAACCAGAACACCATGAATTTAACCTTGCACGGCTTAATCGGGAATCAGCCGGCCTCGGAAGTGGAAATCCTCATCGAAGAAGAAGCCCCCTATCGGCTTCGGATTCGGGGGCGCGTGGATGAAGCCTGCCTGCATGGACCCAAGCTGGAGATCTGGACGGAGATATCGACCGTTCCCGGTTCGGCAGAATTTCAAATTACCGATACGATTACGAATCATAGTGCCACGGAACAGGAATTCGGGATTCTGTATCACAGTAATTACGGGCCGCCAATTCTGGAAAAAGGATCGAAGTTTGTAACGCCGGCCAAACAAGTGACGCCTATCAACGATCACTCCGCAACGGATGTGAACAGCTATGACGTGTATCGCGCGCCCACGCCGGGCTTTGTCGAGCAGGTGTACTGTATGGAAATGTGGGCGGACGAAAACGATCGTACCAAAGTAATGCTGCAAAATGAGGCGGGCGATAAAGCGATAGCCTTTGCGTATTCAGTCAAAGAACTGCCCTATTTTACGCAGTGGAAAAATCCCGTAGCGTTGGAGGATGGTTATGTGACCGGTCTGGAGCCGGGAACCGGTTTTCCGCGGAATCGCGGCGCCGAACGCCCGCACGACCGGGTGCCGAAACTCGCACCGCACGAGAGTCGATCGTTTACGATGGATTTTACCATCCTAAAAGGCAAAGAGCAGGTCAACGCCGCACATAATGAGATTCAGAAAATACAGGGTACTCGGAAGACCCAAGTGGATATGGAGCCATTGCCATAAAAGAAATCTCATACAAAGATGCCAGGTGCGTAAAGTGAATATAAAAACGATCAGGAGACATGTTATGCGTAAGCAAATAACAATTTCAATTATACCAGTGCTTTTGATTTCTCTAAGTACTTTCGGCCAAGCGGCGCCGACGGGAAACGCAAAAGATTTTAAGGTAAAGACGTGTCTGCATTCGGTGAGTTACTGCGGCTTCTGGCGGGGGCAGGCGTATCTGTCCGTGGAGCAATTTCTGGAAAAGGCCAAAGAACTGGGATTTGACGGAGTGATGCTGGTAGCGAAACGACCGCATGTGAGTCCCCTGGATTATGATCAGCAAGCACGCCAAAAACTGCGCAAGAAGATTGAAGATCTGGGATTGGAGTTGGTGTGTTTAGCCGGCTACACGGATTTCACCGCCGGCGTGGATAAACCGGGGATTCCGAATATGGAGATCCAGGCCTGCTACGTAGGCGAGGTGGCGAAACTGGCCCGGGATCTGGGAACGGATATGGTACGGATTTTCACCGGGTACGAACGGGAGGGAATCCCGTTTGATAAACAATACGCCCTGGTCGTCGAAGGACTAAAGTTGGCAGGCAAAGAAGCGGCCAAATACGGCGTGACCCTGGCGGTACAGAATCATCACGACATTGCGATTCACCACGATACCATGTACTGGCTGTTAAAAGAAGTGAACCTGCCGAACGTCAAGGCGGGATTTGACGCGTGGTCGCCGACGCTGCAGGGATTAACTTCCGAGGAAATACGCGAGGCGATTTTGAAGATGAAGCCGTACATTGTCCACACGATTGCGGCGGACTACGTCCGGCTGCCACGCTATTACTACGATCATAACTTAACGAATTATTTTTTCGACGGTGATTTGCTCCGAGCGGTGCCGATGGGCGAAGGGATTATCGACTACGATATGTTTTTCAACACCCTCAAAGAAATTGGTTACCAGGGATATATCGCCTACGAGATGTGCGAGGTGCTGGACGGCGGCGGCAGCATCGAGAACTTAGACAAAACCGCGAAAAAGTTCCTGGACTACGTACGCCAGTTTGATAATTAGTTCTTATTTGCGAAAGAATGGGCGGCAGGGACAAATTCATATTTATCCCTGCTGCAACATATTAGTCATCGTATTCGACCGCGGACAAACTATCGTTTGTCCGTGCCACCCGAGTAATTACCCGGGATATCCCCTAATCCACTTTATGAACGTAGTACTCCAGGGGTTTGGGCTGGTTGATCTGATAGATTCTATTTTCGTATTCTTTGGCCTTGGCCTGGAGGTCGGCTACTTTCTTATGGAACTCTTTCTGCCATTGGGCAAATTCGTCCGGATTCTTTTCCGGCAGACCGCTTCTCCGTTGATGTTTCATCTGGCCCCATAGGTTACGCAAGGGGCGAACGGCTTTGTCGTTACGCTCTTTGTTCAACATGGCAACCTGCAGGGCCTGCTGGTATTGCGGCGTGTTGGGATTATCCTGGAGTTCGACGCCGGCGGCTAACTCCATATCGCTGTACGTGCCGACCACTTTATTATTGATCTTCACTTCATAGCTCCCGGGCTGGACGCCGTTGATCCGCAGGATTTCCCGACTCAGATTCTTGCCGGCCTCAACCAGTTTGTAACCCAATTTCGCTTCCTCCGGCACGATCCAGGGCAGGGCTTCGGCGAGAAAGGTAAAGCGGCCGCTGGATGCGCTTTCCTCCTCGGGATCATAGACTTCGCCGCCGGACGAGTTAATCTGCCATTCCCCGTACTCGTTGCGATAGATATGGATCGCGGATACGGTACGCAGGACTTTCATATTATCCAAAATCGCATACGCCATGATAAGCTGGCCTGGCGCACCCGGATGAACGGAATCCGGGATCAGGGTGAATTGGGGCTGGACCTTTCGTTCATCGAGAGTGATGTTATTCAGCGGGCTGTACATATCGACGAAACCGAGCCCTTTCGTATATGCCTGCTCGCGGAGCCAGGCGCCGTAGAACGCCAACACCCCGTTATAATACACCAGCCGGGGGAGTTGTTCTTTCCCTTTTCCCTCTTTCTGGACCCTGATCCGCCGGGCCCGCATATCGAACATGGTCGGCGTTATCAGGATCGCCTGGGCGCCGCAATCGGAAATGTTCTTTAACAACTTCGTCATGTCTCGCTCGTAAATATCAAAAACAGACTGATCGTACGTCGTATATCGACCGTCGTTCATACCCAGCAGGACGGTCACGTATTTAGGCTTGAAAGAGGCAACGTCTTCCAGGAAACGAACCAGTGCATCGGAGGCCTTGTCGCCGCCCACCCCGGCATTATGAAATCGAATGCGCGACTGGGGAAAACGAGTGTAATAATAATCTTCCACATACTGCGTATAAAGACATTGATGCGTGATACTGTCGCCGAGGAAAACTAACGTATCGTTATAGCCCAATTCGATGGTATTCAGCGGTTTGGGATACTCCCGGGCCAGGCTGAAAGTGCTCAGAATCAATACCAAGACGAAAGCGATGGATTGCTTTTTCATCATGAACTCCTTTGTCTTAAAAAAGTTGCGTTAGTACATTATCAAACAGTTTCCGATATTATATATACCTGCTTTTTAAAGTATAAGCAAGGCCGGATTGTGTGATAATTTGTTTAAATCTTCGTGCGGGATCAGGCCGAAAAAATATTCGCGATCGTGGGTAATTCCGGTTTGTTTCACCCGGGATTCGGCGCGTGCCAGTTGCTGAGAAAATTTCTGCCTAAGTCCGGGCGTCAGTGCCAGAATATCCGCATTCCGTTGATGAATCGTATGAAAAATTCGCCGACGATGATCGCTGTCGGCCCCGTCGCGGCGGAGTCGATCGCTGGTGCGAATCGCTTTATCTCGCTCCGAAATGAGTTTCTTCAAGTGTTCCGATTCTGAATCGGAGAGTCGCTCCGTTCCTTGGGCCACATAGCGCTGGGGATTATAATTCAAATCACGCCATTGAGTTCGTGCATACCGCAAATGATCTATCGCTTGAGATTTATCCCGCTCTTGGGTAATCGGCAGATAAAAGGTAGCCGTTGTGGTAGCAAAAGAGGGTGGATCCATCCGATAAAATTGCCGGATAAATTCATCCGTGACATGATCGTAACGGGCGCCGCCGATCCCGTGGATGAAATAGTCCGCCAGAAACAACCGGGCAAATGCCGTCAGGGCCAGGGCCCGAGGGCGAATTTGCATGCGAGCCTGTTCCAGAGTCTCAACCAGTAAGGCAACCGCTTGATCGGGCTGTGACAACTTATCTATCGGAAGTTGAGCAAGTTCCGTCTTCCCGGTTTGCATAATAACTATATTCTCACGGGTTTGCACAAACAAAGGTTCACGGGATTGGTCCAGAGGAAAGATCCATAGCGGCAGTTCCTGCGCCTCGGCAGGATCTTCCGAACCCCGTAGATCCGGTAGCGGCTGCGACATACTGCGAATTTTATGATGGCGACGATATTGGCGTAAGACCTCATTATAACAATGGCGAATCCGTTCGGCCCGCAGGATCATATCTACTACAAATATTAACCATGCAGGAGATTGCGCCATGTGGGAAACCGGTAATTCGAACCATTGTATGGTCAGATTCGCGGCCCAGTGCTGATGGAGGAGTACGAATAAATCAGTTAGAGTTTGGGCTTGGGGGTATATATCCTCCATCACGCGAACTAAATATTTTATGGATGTATTTAAGGATTCCGCTGCCTCAAGACTTTGCAAAGTTTCCAGGAATTTTTGAAATTCCGCTACGCTCGGTAACGGCTGATATTCTAATGGTATGTGCGGATCGACAGAAGGAAACGCAATTTCGCGTACAACGAAACGGTCATCCTGGATTGTGGGAATGCGCAGAGCGACATGACGCGACAGATCGGAATCCGCGACCAGATTCAAAGCGGCGCCTCCGATTTTGCGAGTCAGGGAATCGAGCAGAAGATATTTCGCCAGAATGCCGCCATGGAAAAAACCGGGCTGATGTCCCGTGACGAGCAAGGGGGTTTCGGAAGGATAATTCGGAATCGGCAGGTTCAAATCCTCATGATAGTTCCGACTCAAATTCATAATATCTCGTCGAGCGGATTCGCGCCATTGGCGCAGCGGCCGGCCGAGAATCTCGATTTCGGATTGTGCGAACAAATTCAGATTGGCCCGAACGTCGTGAGGAATTTGATTCACTGCCGGCCACAGGAAAATTTCGCCATTGTTCTGGGGAGTGGTATATCGGGGATTAAGGGATTTGGCATCCATGGAGGTCAGCTCGAGCTTAACGTCGCTTCGGATATAGCAAAACCCGCGTCCTGTAAGGCGGCTTGAAACACTTCTTGATAAAGCAACCGACGGATTTCGGGATTATCCAGATCGCCGCCAAAATGACGATCCGGATCGTTGTAAATCAATCGAATGGGAATCTCGCGTACGCGGAGTTTGTGGTAAGCGACCTGAACCCAGAATTGCAGCGGAAAAGCATAACCGGATTCTGTCAGTTTTAAGTTTTGGATACTATTCACGCGATAAGCCTTAAAGCCGCAAAACGAATCCGTCAGACCCAATCTCAGTGTATCGTTGATCCACCGGGTTACCATCTGATTGATCCGGCGGCGGTCGGGCGGCGGGTTGCTGTCGTTCTGATCTATCTGCAGATATCGCGATCCGCTGATGATATCCGCATCGTCGGCTGCAATGGCGGTTAGAAAATGGGGAATCTGGCTCGGCTCGTGCTGCAGATCGCAATCCATCGTGATGATCCAGTCAAAACCGCAATCGGCGGCCTGATGAAACGCGTGTATCAGGCTCCGCCCGTAACCACAGTTGTCTTTGTGACTTACGACGCATACATCGTTGCGGCGGGCCAGGATGAGTTTACTCCGGTCCGTACTGCCGTCATTGATAACCATCACGTTTTTCAGGTACTTACCTACCTCGTCCAAAACGGCATCCAGATGATTTTCTTCATTATAAACCGGTATGGCCAGCAATACTTTATTCTGATTGATTTTTGGCACACCCATCGTAAATAATAATAGCAGAGGATTGCATAAAGTCAATCTTCGACCGTCCTTGTCGCGAAGGTGTTATTTTATGGGGAAACAGGGAAGCCTGAACGACGTAGGGGTGAAATAGCGAACGGGAAAAATGGCTTTGATTTCCTAGTGGTTTGGTATATAATAAACGGTTCCGGGAGAGGGCTTTCATCCCCATAGGAAAGTCATATTCCTGGGGATAAGTAAGGATTGTAGAAAACTTGGATATCCCAGAGCAAAGTACGAGTCACGACTTACCCGGCGTTGCCGATGAAAACGACGTTTTACGGCAACCGGGAGAGTCCGCCCAGGAACAGGGTCTATCGGTGGGAATTGTGAAATCCCACCAGGTGCGTTTGTTCGACGAAGATCATAAGCTCAAATTGGAAAACGGCAGTTCACTCGGGCCGATTGACGTTACCTATGAAACCTACGGACAGCTCAACGAACAACGGGATAATGCGATTCTGATTACCCACGCCCTTTCCGGCGATGCCCATGTAGCAGGTCGTCACAAACCCGAGGATCCCAAACCCGGTTGGTGGGATAACATGGTCGGACCCGGCAAAGGATTCGATACGGATAAATACTTTGTCATCTGTTCGAACTGTCTGGGCGGTTGCATGGGCACCACCGGGCCGAGCAGTATCAATCCTGAAACGAATCAACCGTACGGCCTGAGCTTCCCCCTGATCACCATCAGTGACATGGTGGATGTGCAGAAACATCTGATCGATCATCTGAGAATTGACAAGTTGCTGGCCGTTACGGGCGGTAGTATGGGTGGAATGCAGGTACTCGATTGGGTGATTCGCTATCCAGACCGCGTCGTCGGCGCCATTCCCATCGCCACCACCGCCCGGTTGAGTGCTCAGAGCATTGCCTTCGATGCCGTCGGACGAAATGCCATCCTGCGCGATGAAAACTTCAAAGGCGGCGCCTACTATGTCGGCGGGAAATATCCCAGCGGCGGCCTAGCCGTCGCCCGAATGGTTGGACATATCACCTATCTTTCGGAAGAAGGAATGCATCGAAAATTCGGCCGGCGCCTCCAACATGCTGCCGATTATAAATTTGACTTCCATAGCGAGTTCAGCGTGGAAACCTATCTCGACCATCAGGGCACGATCTTTGTGGATCGCTTTGACGCCAATACCTACTTGTATTTCAGCAAGGCCATGGATTATTTCGACCTGCCGAGACAGTACGGCAGTCTGATCCAGGCGATGATAAAAAACAAGAGTCGCTTCCTGGTCATCAGCTTTGATTCCGATTGGCTTTTCCCTCCTCGACAAAGTAGGAAAATTGTCAATGCCCTCCTCCTGGCCAATAAGGACGTAACCTATTGCAACATCAACTGTCCATTCGGACATGATTCGTTCCTGCTCGAAACCGAGGTCCAGGGTCGTCTGCTCCGTGGTTTTCTCGAACAAACTCAAAGGAAATTACGAAATCAATCCGGTAGAACCGTGGTCCTTGTTTCCCAATCCGAGGAAAAGGGCTCGAATCCGGTCGAGGATCATACTCCCAAAACAAAAAGAAGCATCTTTGCAGGCCGGCGAGTGGATCATCGACAGATCGAACGCCTCATTAAACCCAATAGTACCGTATTGGACCTGGGCTGCGGCGACGGCGAATTACTTAAACGTCTCGAAGAACAAAAAAATATTCACGGCGTAGGCATTACTCTCAATGAACGGGACATCCTCAAGTGTGCCGAGCGAGGCATCAGCGTTCTTCAATATAACCTGGATACCCGCCTGGATGTCTTCGCTGATAAATCCTATGATTATGTCGTACTCAGTCAGACGCTCCAGGTTATCCAAAAACCGCAAACGGTTCTTCGCCACATGCTGCGGATCGGACGACATGCCATCGTCAGCTTTCCCAATTTCGCCTATTGGCGCAGCCGAATGCAATTGATGTTCAAAGGCAAAGTCCCCAAGGGGTCCGTCCTGCCTTATAGTTGGTTCGATAAACCGGAAGAGGCTGCTGTGAATTATATGTCGATTTCCGGTTTTGAATATTTTATTTTGCGCGAGTTGAAAGCTCGATTGATCAAACGGATTCCGTTTTCCAGTCATAGCGGTCGGGAAGTGCAATTTTTTCCCAACTTTTTTGCCAACGAGGCAATTTTTATCATAGCGGATGGAAACGATGACTACACCGGATGAAATCTCTATCCTGACGACCGAACAGCAGCAAAAATATGATCGGCTCCGGCATAATCTGAAACAATATCAGAAGGTGATCGTCGCCTATTCCGGCGGCGTGGATAGCGTCTGCCTGCTCAAGGTGGCGGTCGATTCCCTGGGCGGCGAGAACGTGCTCGCCTGTATTGGCGTGAGTGAATCCCTGGCCCAAAGCGAATATAAAAAAGCCCTGGATCTCACCGAACAAATCGGCGCCAAAATCGAAGTAGTTCATCCCAAAGAAATGAAAAATCCCGACTATCAGAAAAATCCCGCTAACCGCTGCTTCCACTGTAAATCCGAGTTGTATGCCCTCTTACAGGAACTCGCGCAGCGTCAAGGGTACGATGTCGTTTTATGCGGAACGAACGTGGATGATCTCGGAGATTTCCGACCCGGCCTGCAAGCCGCTAAAAAATTCAAAGTCGCCAGTCCGCTGGAAGAAGTCGGACTTTCCAAAGACGACATTCGAGCCGTGAGCAAATTCCTGCAACTGCCCACCTGGAACCAACCCGCTCAGCCCTGCCTGGCCAGTCGCATGCCCTATGGTCTCCAGATTACTCCCGAACGACTCAAACAGATCGAACAGGGCGAAGAATTCTTACGCCGTCTCGGTCTGAGCGAACTCCGCGTCCGACACCACGATGCACTCGTCCGCATCGAGGTGCCCCCCGAACGCATTGGCGATCTCATCGAAAACTCACGCCGCCGTCAAATCGTGGACTTCTTCAAAACACTCGGCTTCACCTACGTCACCATCGACCTCCAGGGCTTCCGCTCCGGCTCCGGCAACGAGGCATTGAACACATAGATTGTCATTCTGAGCACAGCGAAGAATCTTAATACGGTGGATACTATTTGCGATCTTTGCCTGAGTATGGCCTTTACATCTAATCGCTACACTTCTGGATATTCCCAGGGATCTCGATACGTGCGTCGCAGGAGTTGGTTCGCTTCCGCATCGCCAATAACGACTTCCTTCTCGCCATCCCAGCGCAGACTGCGCCCAACCTTTAGCGACAGCATCCCCAGCAGA
>CAZNQT010000049.1:0-15236 GCA_964574885.1 uncultured Pirellulales bacterium | reverse complement strand
ATGAAGCCCCCTGGCCGACGGCGCCGGACGACTCGGACGATTATGTACTCGAACGCATCAATGCAACCGCCTATGGCAACGATGTCATCAACTGGCACGCCGACGCGCCCACTCCGGGCCGGGATAATGATAGTTAATATTTGGCGGAAGAAAGGTTTGTTATGAGGAGAACTGATCGGAGAAGATGGAAGCATCTCATTGTGTTTTTATGTTTGGGTACATCTCTGGTGAGTGCGCAGACGGAGGTGCTCTGGACGGCGTACAACGATTGCCTCACGAATGCCGGTCCTCCGTTAGCCAATGTCACCGACTGGACTATATATATTGGCGAGACCAGCAAATATACAGGCGTATTGAAAGATTATGCAACGGGCAGTACTGACGGTATGCCCATCGTAACGTTCAGCATGGAGGTGGGTATCAACGCCAGTTCCATAACCGGCGGCTCCGGGGGGAATGCCAGTAGTGGTACGCCGGCTTATGCAGTATTTAATGGAATTGTGGATTTCAGCCCGAATTTACTGGGCTATACCAGCCTTGGTTGGGCGCAGGAGATGGAATTTTCGAATCTGGATCCGGGTCTAACTTATACTTTCATTGGTACCGCCATTCGGACGGATCCTTATCCTAACCGTAAAACATTAGTGACGATTTCCGGACACGATTCTGCAACAAATAACAGTAGCAATGGTCTCAACATGGTGGGAAAAACCCCCACGACAACGATTTTTTTAGCCGGCGATAATGACGAACCCGGCGCCGGTGATATTGTTCGGTGGGATGAGATCGTTCCGGGTGCCGACGGGATATTCAAGATTCGTGCGGAAGCGACGTCTGATTCAGATCAAGGCAGAGCGTATGCGATCAATGGTTTTATGCTTCAGGCAACGGGCACATTGGGGAATCAAGCGCCGGAGGTAGATGCCGGTACGGATCAGGAGATAACGCTGCCGGTTCACAGCCTAACGCTGGATGCTACCGTAACGGATGACGGTTTGGGCGATCCGAATGGATACCTGGCATATCAGTGGTCGCAGGTGAGCGGTCCGGGCGAGGTTACCTTCGAGCCGGATGCGAATGTAGAAGATCCAACCATAGAGTTTACTCTGAATGCCCCGGGGGGATATGTATTGAAGCTGGAGGCGACGGATGGAGAGTTGAGCGCTTTTGACGAAGTGAATATCACGGTACATCCGCCGGATTGTCCGATCGGGGATGTGAACGGTGATTGTATAGTCGATAGCCGGGATTTACAGGTCCTGGGATTGCATTGGTTGACGAATCCCGGTGAAGAAGCGGATATAAATAATGATAATTTTGTTGACGGGCAAGATTACTATTGGTTGGCGAGTAACTGGCTGGAAAACTGGCAGACAGGATCTTTGCAGGTTTATATCTATCCGGCGGAAGCGTTGGGCGCCGGGGCGCAATGGCGCGTGGATGGTGGAGATTGGCAGAATAGCGGAGTAATCGTACCGGAACTGTCGATTGACGCTCATACGGTCGAATTCAAAACCGTAGAAAACTGGTATGCGCCGGCGAATCAGAACGTGTCCGTGGTTTACGGAGAGATTACCCAGGCC
This sequence comes from uncultured Pirellulales bacterium, assembly GCA_964574885.1. Classification (GTDB taxonomy): domain Bacteria; phylum Planctomycetota; class Phycisphaerae; order Sedimentisphaerales; family SM23-30; genus JAFGFX01. The sequence goes on along the minus strand of CAZNQT010000049.1, from coordinate 13,653 downwards.
AACGGCACGTATATACAACACACCGGCTCATTGCAGGTGACTATCTCGCCGCCGGATGTTTTACCGACCGCGCAATGGCGTCGAGTCGGACAGAGTGTATGGCACGACAGCGGCACGAAGGAATCCGATGTACCCGTGGGAATCCATCATGTGGAATTCAGCGTGGTATCAGGCTGGCTGGCGCCGGGCAACATTGAGATTGAGATTGAAAAAGATACTTTATATGACTTAGACGCCGCCTATACGCCGCGAGAAAATATTAGCCTGCGAATCAACGAATTCATGGCGGCCAATAATGAAAGCAGCGGTATCCACGACGAGCATGGCGATTACGATGATTGGATAGAAATCTATAATTCCACCGATAGTGCGATAGATATCGGCGGTATGTATATTGCGGACGAGCAGGATATCTGGCAGATACCGACCGGATATTCGGGCCAAACGACGATACCGGCATCGGGCTATCTGGTCCTGTGGGCCGACGCGGAAGGCGATGCTCCTGAGAATGAGGGCGTGCTGCATCTGGGATTGATCGAGTTGGATGCCGACGGCGATGAGATTACGTTGTATGATGTGGACGGAACCACCGTTATCGATAGCGTGAACTTCGACAATCAGGTAGTCAATGTTTCTTACGGTCGTTATCCGGACGGGGCAAACACCTGGTATTATTTCACGGATCCAACGGAAGGGACTTCAAACGATCAGGCGGGCCTTGCGGATCGGGTCCAAGACACGAAGTTTACGCCGGATCGCGGATTCTATAGCTCTCCTTTTTATGTGACGATTACGACGAATACGCCCGGCGCGACGATTTATTATACCACGGATTATACATTTCCGATTGATAGCAACGGTGATCCCACGCCGAGCGCCCAGGAGTATGATGAAGTCACCAACAAGCCCTATATCACGACCACCGCCTGCCTGCGGGCCGCGGCGGTGAAACCGGGCTTGATTCCAACAAATGTGGATACGCATACGTACATATTTCTGGACGATGTGCTCCAACAGCCGACGAATCCGGTCGGGTATCCGACGCAATGGATTTCACCGACTACGGTTACCGGGGATTATCAGGTCGATCCGGATATCGTCGGTCCATCGGCCAGCACGGCGGATCGTCTTGTTGAGGCGGATATGCTCTCCGTGCCTACGATTGTAGTTTCGATGGAGATTGATAAATGGTTTGATCCCACGATCGGCATCTATGTAAATGAATCATTGAATTACCATGTCCCCCAAAGTAAGGAATATGTCTGCTCGTTCGAATACATGGATCCGGAGGGCAGCGGGATAATGCTGCAGCAGAGTTGCGCCATCGCCATGGCGGGCGGCGTCAGCGGCGGGGGCACGAGTCTGGCACGGTGGAAGAGTTACAAACTTTCCATGCGTCCCCGATTTAAGACCTTTACCGATGATGGGGATGCGACGGGAGGTCCGCCGACGCTACAGGAGAGTATATTCCCGGATTCTCCGGTGAACAATTTCGATACGATTGTGCTGGATGCCGTTTTAAATCATTCGTGGCTTCATCCGGACAGCGGCCAAAGAGATACGGCCAAATACATACAGGACCAATGTGTGGCCGACCTCCATAATGCGATGGGAGGTTATTCCCCGCATGGCGCTTATGCCCATGTGTATATCAATAATCTGTATTGGGGTATGTATTATATCCACGAGCGGCCGGATCATGCTTGGGCGGCGGAAATGTTCGGCGGCGCTAAGGAGGAATACGATGCCATCAAACACAGCAGTACGGGAGTCATTAATGACGGCGTCGGCGGCGCCGGCGCGACCAGTAATTATAATGCCATGCTTAGCGCCGCCTATAATGCGACAACGAATCCTGCCGACCCGGACTATCTCTCGGATTGGCAGGCGGTTGAAAGTCAACTCGATGTGGATAACCTGATTACGTATCTGTTAGCGAATTACTACTCGGGCAATCACGACTGGGCACATAAGAACTGGTACGCCACGCATCGAGTGCCGGATGGCAAGTGGCGTTATCATAGTTGGGATGCCGAACACACCTTTGAGTGGGGGAATGATGTGGGCGACAGTCCCAGCGGGATCCATAATTATCTGGCCGGGCACCCTGAATATAAGATGCGCTGGGCGGATCACATTCACAAACATTTTCATAACAACGGCGCGTTGCAGCATCCGAATCCGGCGAGTATTTATCAGGCCCGAATGACACAGATCGATCAAGCGATACGTGGAGAATCCGGACGCTGGGGTGATAATCGTCAAGCAACGCCATATACTCGTACGGATTGGCTGAACACGCAGAATTACCTATTAACCAACGATTTTCCAGGCCGAACGAGCACTTTATTTGGCTGGTTAAGTAGTCTGTATCCGGCCACGGACCCACCGGAATTAAATATCAATGGTACGCCCCAGTATGGCGGTTATGTATTTTCCGGAGATACGCTGACAATGACGAATCCGAATGGTTCCGGAACGATCTATTACACGCTGAACGGTAATGATCCTCGAGCCATTGGCGGCGCAGTGAATACGGCCGGCGGCGCGACGACGTACGGGTCCCCAATCCCTCTGACACATAGCATACGAGTCAAGGCGCGGGTGCTGAATGGTAGCGAGTGGAGCGCCGTCAGCGACGTCGTTTTTGCGGTGGGCAACGTGAAGGAGAATCTGCGGATTACAGAGATTATGTTCCATCCGCTGGATCCACCGGCGGGCAATGCGGATGCAGAGTTTATCGAGTTGAAAAATATCAGTGCGACGGAGACGATCAATCTGGCCCTGGTGCGGTTTACGAACGGTGTGGATCTGGAACTGCCGTATCTGCAATTGGAACCGGGTGCGATTGCCGTCGTGGTAAAGGACCAGACCGCGTTTGCTTCCCAATATGATACCGGCGGCATCACGATTGTGCCGGATGTATATGTCGGCAGTCTGGACAACGGGGGCGAGCGAATCGAGTTAGTCGATGCCAACGATCAGCCGATCCATAATTTCCGCTACGATGACGATTGGTATATGGGAACCGACGGCGAGGGTCTCTCGCTGAATATCCGCGATCCCTATAATCCGAACCTGAACGATTGGGATCGTCGCGGCGGCTGGAAAGCTAGTTCCGTTTTCAAGGGAACCCCCGGTCTGGATGACGAAGGCGTGGGGCGTGGCGACGTTGTGATTAACGAAGTCCTATCGCATTCCTCGGGCGGCCCCGACTGGATCGAATTACGCAATCTATCAGAGGAAGATATTGATTTGGGCGGGATGTATTTGAGTAATAGCGATGCTGACGATCCCAATTTACGGAAATTCCGGATTCCGGACAACACCATCATCTATCATACGGGAGCGCCGTCGAATGGGGAATATCTGGTATTCGATGAGAATACTCTCGGCTTCACTCTGAGTGAAAACGGGGATGATGTGCATCTGACGCAGGAAGTGGGGGGCGTGTTAACGAATTTGGCGGATGAGAATTTCGGGGCGTCAGAATCGGATGTGGCCTTTGGCCGGTACGTCAAGAGCGCCCTGGACGGCGGTGTCAACTTCGTCGCTATGAGCTCCAACACCCAGGGGTACGAAAATGCCTATCCCAAGGTCGGCCCTGTCATCATCAACGAAATCTGCTATAATCCCGACTCCAACGGCGACGCCGAGTATGTCGAATTACTGAATATCAGCGGTTCGACGGTAGAGTTGTCAGTTTCGGGTACTCCCGATGCCTCCTGGCGATTTGTGGATGATGCGGATGATCCGACGCCGGGGCTGGAATACATCTTCCCCGATACTTCAACGATCACGTTAGCTGCAGGTGAGTATATGCTGCTGATTAAGGACGAAACAGCGTTCGAGACGGTGTTCCTCGGCGGCAGTGATATTAGTACGCTGGGCGTCCAATGGCGTGAGTGGGGCGATGGAAGCTTAAGCAACGGCGGGGAAAAACTGGAGTTACAGAAGCCGGGCGAACCGGGCTATTATATCCGGGTGGACCGCGTGAATTATAGCGACGGAGTGCATCCGGAGGGCGAGGATCCCTGGCCGATAGAACCGGATGATTCGGATGATTACGTACTCGAACGCATTCAGGAAACCGACTACGGCAACGACGTTATCAACTGGCAGGCGGATAGTCCGACGCCGGGCGATGATAATGATAGTTAAACAGGTAGAGCCCGTGATGATGAGTGAATGAATTAATATTATTGATATGAAAATACCCTATGTCGTCTCTCGCAGAGCGTCATGGGGTATTTTTTTACCTCAAATTATGGTCGGATATGACAAAACGATGGAATGGTGTTTGTAAGTCATTATAATATAGACATTTAGGCATATTGGGAATTGACGGGAACGGAAAATTCTGTAAAGATATCCCTTAAGTTTGTATGGTATGTACGTGAATGACAGATGAATGATTTTTGGTTTCGGAGAAGGAAAAGCCATTCCGAAAAATGTATCCGAAGGGTATGAATTATGAAAGCCTTAATTCGTAGCGTGCATGGAGTTCAATGTATTGGAATCATCCTGACATTCGTGCTGTCAAGTTATGGCGCGACCGTTTTGGAATCGGCGCGGGAACTCCCGGTAGCTTACGATGTCGATGTGGTGGTGGTAGGGGGGACTTCAGGGGGAGTTGCCGCGGCGGTGGCGGCGGCCCGGGAGGGAGCGTCGGTGTTTGTCGTGGCGCCGCGTCCGTATCTCGGAGAGGATCTGTGTGAGAGCTATCGACTCTGGTTGGAAGCGGGGGAGGCGCCCACGCATCCGCTGGCGAAGAAAATATTTACCCGAACTAGTCGGCGTAACATTTCTAATGCTCTTCCCTTCACCTACACTGCCGATCTGTCTTCCGCGAGTAAGCATAAGGATACGGCAGTTCCCTCTCTGTTGTCGGACGGCAAGTGGTTCAGCGCTCCCGCGCAGAGCGTGCAATATGACGGCGACGTTTCCATAACGATTGATCTGAAAAAAATTCAGTCGGTGGAAACCGTGCACGTTATGGCGTATCAGCGGCAAGATGATTTTGAGGTTGAAACGGTGACGGTTTCGATCAGCAACGATCGACAAAGCTGGAAGCAAGCTGCCGTGATCGTCAATGATCGGCTGGGGGAAGGAATTGAAGGCGAGGCGGCCGACCTTTCCGGCTCCGTCAAAGAGGATACGCGATATATCCGGTTCGCGGTCAAGAAGACAGCCAAAGCGAATCGTATATTATTGGGTGAAATTGTGGTAGAGGGCAAACCGACTCAACCACAGCTCCCTTCGGCGTTTGAGCCTATGATTGTTACTCCTATGCAGGTCAAGCATACACTGGATCAGGCTTTGTTGGAGGCGGGAGTGAAGTTTTTATTCGGTTGTTATGCGACGGAGGTTCTGCGCGATGAAAAAGGAAACCTGGCAGGCATCGTAATGACGGATCGTTCCGGTCGGCAGGCGGTCAAGGCCAAGGTGATTATCGACGCCACGCCTCGAGCGATCGTCGCCCGAATGGCGGGCGCTGATTTTCAGAAATATCCCTCCGGCAGCCAGACCTTTCGGCGCGTTGTGGTAGGGGGCAACTTAAAGAACGCACCCGGGATTCAATCCCGAAAGATTCCTGTTTCCTATCAGGTTCGGGATGGCAGTTATGATGTGATAGAATACACATTAACTTTACCCATGAAAGACGGGAGCTTCGCTTCGTTTGCCGAAGCCGATCAGATTGCTCGCGACAAAACCTGGAGCGCCAACCAGGCGGATGCTTCGGAGGTACTCTTTCAGGCGCCTCCGGATCCGATGAAAGGACGTCAAAGTATTTCCGGGGGCTGGGCGGGTGTAAGCGGTTTGGCGATAGATGCGTTTCGGCCGGTGGGAGTGGATCGTTTATATGTTTTGGGCGGGTGTGCGGATATCTCCCGCGAAGCGGCAGCTAAGATGCTGCGTTCCAATGAGTTCCTGCAGGTAGGCGATTATGTAGGCAAAGCGGCCGTGCAGGAAGCCAAAACCATCACACCAGGAAAAGGTATCCACGTGGCCAACTTAGGTCTGAAACAAAGACCATCGACACCAGGAGAAGTATCGGAACTGCTGGATAATATTCGCCCGGGCCAAAAAAGCCGTGAGATGCTTCCATCCGATGCGAGAGCGATTCCGGTGCTGGCCGAATACGATGTCGTGGTTGTTGGAGGCGGTACCGGAGGCGCACCGGCGGGAATTGGCGCCGGTCGAAAAAATGCGAAAACGTTAGTGATTGAATATCTGCACGGTCTCGGCGGCGTCGGTACGCTGGGCCTGATTAGTAACTATTATTACGGCAACCGGGTTGGATTTACCGCGGAAGTGAATCAGGGCGTAGCGGACATGGGCGGTCAGAAAGGATCCAGCGGCTGGAACGTCGAGAAGAAAATGGAGTGGTATCGCCGCGAACTACGCCTAGCGAATGTGGATATCTGGTTCGGCTGCTTGGGCGCCGGTGCGGTGGTCGACCACGGCAAGGTCAAAGGCGTAGTGGTAGCGACACCGTTCGGTAGGGGGGTGGTGTTGGCGAAAACCGTGGTAGATTCCACGGGCAACGCCGCCATTGCCGCTGCCGCGGGAGCACCCTGTACCTATACCACCGAAGAACATATCGCGGTGCAGGGAACGGGACTGCCGCCCCGGGAACTGGGCGCCGGTTACACGAATACGGATTATACCTTTGTGGATGAGACAGATACGATCGATACCTGGCGGGCGTTTGTACTGGGGCGGGACAAATATCAAAACGCCTACGATCTGGGTCAGTTGATTGATACCCGCGAGCGCCGGCAGATCATCGGCGATTATGTGATATCGCCGCTGGATATCTGGAATCACCGCACCTATCCCGATACGATTTCCGTTCATATCAGCAATTTTGATACCCATGGATTCACGATTCATCCGGTGTTTATGATTCGTCCGCCGGATCGAGAGAAGTTGGCGGCGAATGTACCGTATCGGGCGTTGCTACCCAAAGGATTGGATGGAATCCTGGTGACGGGTTTGGGCGTCAGTGCGCATCGAGACGCGATGCCGGTGATTCGTATGCAGGCGTGCGTGCAGAACCAGGGTTTTGCCGCGGGAACGGCGGCGGCCATGATCGCGGAATCGAATTATCGTACTCGAGAAATCGATATCAAAGCCCTACAGAAATATCTGGTGGAGAAAGGGAATCTGCCGGAAAGTGTATTGACGGATGAGGATTCTTTTCCCCTGCCGGCGGAAAAAATTGCCCACGCAGTGGAAGAAGTGATATATGATTACGAGGGCATTGAAGTATTACTGGCGGACCCGGAGCGAGCGATACCGTTATTGCAGAATGCCTATCGAAAGGCAGAGGCAGAAAAGGCCAAGCTCGTTTATGCTCATATCCTGGGGATGTTCGGCGATGACACCGGCGCGGACGCCTTACTTAAAGAAGTGGAATCGCGTGAATGGGATCAAGGCTGGAATTACCGCGGCATGGGGCAGTTCGGCGCCAGCATGAGTGAACTGGACAGCTATATCATCGCTCTGGGTCGTACGCGCGATCCCAGGGCTTTGAAGCCCATACTGAAAAAGGTAGGCCAACTAAGTGCCGCGAACGAATTTTCCCATCATCGTGCAGTAGCCATCGCCTTGGAAACCTTGAAAAGTCCCTCGGCGACAAAACCATTAGCCGAATTGTTACAAAAAGAGAATATGCGCAGACATGCCTATTTGAATATTGAAACAGTGGAGGAGACCTTACCGCGTAGTTCGTCGGATAATACGACGCGGACGGAATCACTTCGGGAATTGGTGTTAGCCCGCGCCTTATATCGCTGCGGCGACTATCAGGGCCTGGCCGAAAAAATCCTCAAAGAATATGCTCTGGATTTGCGGGGCCATTACGCCCGGCACGCAAAAGCGATATTAAATGAAAAGTAAAAAGGGTAAAGTGAAAAGGTAATAAGGAGTACCAAGAATGGGACCAGTAAAACGTAATGGTATTACTCATCGAGTATGTTTAGTTTTGATATTTGTAATTGCCTTGTTGGTTATCAGTATTTCCGATACGTTTGCAAAATGGGAGCCGGTCAAGGGTAAAATCATGACTCGCTGGGCGAGCCAGGTCAATCCGGATGCTCCCTGGCCGGAATATCCGCGCCCCATGATGGTCCGGGATCGGTGGCAAAATCTCAACGGCCTGTGGGACTATGCCATCCGTCCCAAAGAGGAGAGACAACCGAGTCAATTCGACGGCAAAATCCTGGCGCCCTATCCTATCGAGTCGGCGCTTTCCGGGGTAAAAAAAACGGTCGGTAAGAATAATCGATTGTGGTATCGCCGAGAGTTTACGATACCGTCAAGCTGGTCCGGTCAGCGGGTGCTGTTGCATTTCGAAGCCGTCGATTGGGACGCGACGGTCTGGATCAATGGCATGGAGATAGATTCCCATAAAGGGGGATATGATCCTTTTTATCTGGATATTACAAGTGCATTGAAAAAGAGCGGTCCTCAGGAACTAATCGTATCGGTCTGGGATCCGACGAATGAAGGCACCCAACCTTGCGGAAAACAGGTAACGAATCCCCACGGCATCTGGTACACTTCCGTCACCGGTATCTGGCAGACGGTGTGGCTCGAACCCGTACCCCGGACATACATCCAATCGTTGAAAATAGTACCGAATCTGGATGAAAACGAGGTTCGGATTACCGTGGAAACCATCGGTGATATTCGGAATGGCAGTTTGAATGCTGATGTAAAGGCAAGGGGTTTCTCCGGTTCCGCCTCGATGAACGGGGGAAACGAGTTGAAAGTATTAATGCCCAATGCTAAATTCTGGTCGCCGGATTCACCATTCCTCTACGACCTTACTGTATCCATCCAGCGAAATGGAAAGGTGATCGATGAAGTAAAAAGCTACTTCGGTATGCGTAAGATCGAGATCAAAAAAGACGAAAACGGTATGAATCGCCTTTTCCTGAATGGTCGGGCCTTATTCCAGTATGGTCCGCTGGATCAGGGCTGGTGGCCCGATGGTTTATACACGGCGCCGACGGACGAGGCGCTGCGATATGATCTCGAAGTATTGAAAAAGATGGGCTGTAATATGCTCCGCAAACACGTTAAGGTGGAACCGCGACGTTTATATTACTGGTGCGACAAACTGGGGCTCTTGGTCTGGCAGGACATGCCCAACGGGGATCGGCATATCCGGGGCAATCAACCGGACCTACGGCGGACGCCGGAGTCGGCGCGGCAGTTCGAACTGGAACTGAAATCGGTCATCGATGCTCTGCGAAATCATCCCAGTATTATTATGTGGGTACCGTTTAACGAAGGCTGGGGTCAGTATGACACGCCGCGCATTGTCAAGTTGGTCAAAGACTATGATCCGACGCGACTGGTGGATAATGCCAGCGGCTGGGCCGATCGCGGCGTCGGCGATGTGCATGATATCCATCGGTATCCCGGTCCCGGTATGCCGCCACGGGAAGACAAGCGTGCCGGAGTGTTGGGCGAGTTCGGCGGTCTGGGTTTACCGGTCAAAGGTCACACCTGGCAGGACGAAAAAAACTGGGGCTATCGCAGTTACAAGTCGCGGGAGGATTTAACGACTGCCTATGTGAATCTGTTATCCAAATTACGTACGCTGATTCCGCAGGGGCTGGCGGCAGCGGTTTATACGCAGACCACGGATGTCGAGATTGAGGTCAACGGTATGATGACTTACGATCGGGCGATGATTAAAGCGGATCTGGAAAAGGCCGCCGCTGCCGCTCGCAAACTGTACCTGCCGCCGCCGATTACCAAAATGATCATTCCCACTTCAAAGGCGAAAGCCCAGACCTGGCGCTATACCGCCACGAAACCCGCCGGCGACTGGTACAGTGTCAATTATGATGACAGCAACTGGAAGAGTGGTCCGGGAGGATTTGGGACCGAAGGAACGCCGGGCGCCGTTGTCGGTACGAATTGGACCGGCGGCGATATCTGGATTCGCCGAACCGTCGAGCTGGGGAATACGAAGTGGATGAATCCGCAACTTTCGATTCACCACGACGAAGACGCCGAGGTCTATATCAACGGTCAACTGGCCGCCGAATTGAAAAATTATACCACAGGGTATGTAATGGAGCCGCTCAATGCCAAGGCCCGGAAAGCCTTAAAATCTGGTCGTAACGTGATTGCCGTGCATTGCCGACAAACCCGGGGAGGGCAATTCATCGATGTCGGATTGATCGATATCATCGAACAGGAAACGAAATGATAGGAGAATTATTTTGAAACGAAGATGGATGATTTACGCTTTGCTTATGGGATGTGGTTGTTTCGAGGGAATGTTACTCGCGGCAGAAACTACAACCGAAAGTAGTTTACCCCCCGTGCGGGCCCTTACCAAGGGGCCTAAGTTCCACTGGTTTGGCTATTACGACAAATGGCAGTTCGATCCGACGGATCGTTACGTACTCGGAATGGAAGTGGATTTTGAAGGTCGTTCTCCCACGGCTGACGATGTAATCAAAATCGGCATGATCGATTTGCAGGATAATGATAAGTGGATCGAACTGGGGGAATCGTGTTCCTGGGGGTGGCAACAGGGGTGCATGCTGCAATGGCGACCGGGATCGAAATCTGAAATCCTCTGGAACGATCGGCAGGGAGATCATTTTGTATGTCATATTCTTAATGTGTTCACCCGCAATAAACGTACGATCCCTTACCCGATATATACGGTCAGTCCCGACGGTAAAATTGCCGTCACTCCGGATTTTCGACGGATACAGGATATGCGGCCCGGGTATGGGTATCCGGGTTTGCCGGATCCGTATAAGAATAACCTCGCGCCGAGGGAGAACGGTATCTTTCGTGTCGATCTGGAAACCGGTAAAGCCAAACTCATTATCTCCCTGGCGGATATCGCCAAACTACCCTATGAACATGCGGATTTAAGCAAGGCCAAGCATTACTTCAATCATCTCCTGTTCAATCCGGACGGTAGTCGCTTTATCTTTCTGCATCGCTGGCGGTTTCCCGGTAAGAGCGGCTTTGGCACCCGGATGTTAACCGCCACGCCCGACGGTAAGGACATTCACGTCGTGGATGGGTACGGCCGTACCTCTCATTTCATCTGGCGCGATCCGAAACATATCCTCGCCTGGGCCTGGCATCCTTCCTATAAAAATGCCTTTTACCTTTATGAAGACGGTACGAACAAGGTGGAAATCGTCGGCAAAGACATTATGACTCGTAACGGTCATTGTACGTATCTGCCGCAATCCGACCATCAGTGGATTCTCAACGATACCTATCCGGACAAGAATCGCAATCAGAATGTGTATGTATATCACATTCCCACCAGGAAAAAAATCGACCTGGGCTTTTTCCATTCTCCCCGGAGCTATACCGGCGAATGGCGTGTCGATACGCATCCGCGCTCCAGTCGCTCTGGTACTAAAGTAGTAATCGATTCGGCCCACGGCGGCAACGGCCGTCAATTATATCTCATTGATATCAGCAAAATTGTCCGTAATTAATCGTCGTATAATACAGGCAACCTCTAAAAATTGCTATATCCAAGTCCCGACCGTAAGGGAGGGGATTAAAAACGAGGTTTTTGGTTTGAGATAATAGATTTTTAGAGTTTCCCTACAGATTTAATGGAAGCACCATCGCCACGGAGGACGAAACAAATGCGACTCAATCTCCGCCAAAACGTCATGGAAACAAGAACCTCCAGCTTGCTTTTAGCGATAGTAATCTTTGTCTTTGCTTATACGCAGGGAATCTTTGCCAGTGAATTATCTGACCGTTCAGATTTTATGGTGACATCTGAGCAAAAAATCAACCGTCATGGGTTGGTGATCCGGCACAACATCAATTTGTCAAAGCCCGATCCACTGACGCCGCTCAGTGTCGGTAACGGTGAATTTGCCTTTACCGCCGATATCACCGGTCTGCAGACGTTTCCTGAATTCCACGAAAAGGGGATGCCGCTCGGCACGCAGTCCCAATGGGGCTGGCATAGCATGGCGAATCCGAAACACTATCAACTAACCGATGTAATGGACGAGTATGTTGTGGCCGGGCGCAAGGTGCCTTATGCCGCCGACGGGGCTTTTTCCGGTGGAAATTCACCGGCGGGAACGTGGCTGCGGGCGAATCCGCATCGTCTCGATCTGGGACGGATCGGGTTGCGACTTATGAAATCCGACGGCTCCACTGCCGACATCCGGGATCTGGTCGATACGAAACAAACTCTGGATTTGTGGACCGGATTACTGTCCAGCCGGTTTGAGATTGATTCCCAATCGGTCGAAGTTCTCACGGTTTGTCATCCTAAGCTCGATGTGTTAGCCGTCCGAATTCAATCGCCCCTGCTAAATCGGAATCGACTGGGGGTGACGCTGGCATTTCCCTATGGTAAAATGGATTGGCGCAATGCGGCTGACTGGGATCATCCCGATCGGCATACCACGAAACTAAAACTCATCGACCGTCAGGCCGATTTTACGCGGATTCTGGATTCAGATCGGTATTATGTTCGGGTATCTTGGACCCAGGCAAGCGAACTCCAAACCAAATCTCAACATACATACGAAATAAACCGAAATTCTAGCGGGCCTCTGGATGTTATTTTCGCTTTTTCACCCATGCAGATTACGGAGCCTTTGCCTGATTTTGATACGGTCCGCAGATCCGCCGCTGATCATTGGCAACACTTCTGGACTCACGGCGGGGCGCTAGACTTTTCCGAATGTACCGATCCTCGTGCGACGGAACTGGAGCGTCGGGTAGTGCTTTCCCAATATCTGACGGCCATTCAATGCGCCGGTTCGCGTCCCCCGCAGGAGACCGGCTTGGTTTGCAATAGTTGGTACGGTAAATTTCATCTCGAAATGCATTGGTGGCATGCGGTCCATTTCGCCTTATGGAATCGTCCGGAGCTTCTGGAACGCAGCCTGCCCTGGTATGAATCCATTCTTCCGAAAGCCAAAGAGACGGCCAAGATGCAGGGCTATCAAGGAGTTCGCTGGCCCAAAATGGTGGGGCCCGAGGGCCGGGAAAGTCCCAGTCGAATTGGTGTGTTCTTGATCTGGCAGCAACCGCACCCGATCTATTACGCCGAGTTGTGTTACCGGGCGCGAAAAGATCGGAAAACATTGGAGCGGTATCGACGGATAGTTTTTGAGACGGCGGAGTTTATGGCATCCTATCCGGTATGGGACGATGCCTCTCAGCGTTATGTACTGGGACCGGCGTTAATTCCGGCCCAGGAAAGCTACGGCCGGGATCGCACCCGCAATCTCAATCCCACTTTTGAATTAGCCTACTGGTACTGGGCACTGGAGACGGCGCAGAAATGGCGCGAACGTCTGGGACTCCCGCGCAAGGCCAGGTGGGATCATGTTCGACAGCTTCTGTCGCACCCTCATATTCGAGACGATGTTTATACGGGCATCGAAACCCCGCCCTACACGATTTATCGGGATCATCCTTCGATGGTGGCCGCCCTGGGAGTGGTTCCTCCGACTCCCTTGATCGATTTCGAGACCATGCGGAGGACGTATGATCACGTTCTGCAGAACTGGGACTGGAAGAGCACCTGGGGTTGGGACTATCCGATGTTGGCGATGACCGCAGCCCGTTTAGGTGAGCCGGAAAAAGCCATTGAGGCTTTGTTCATAG
>CAZNQT010000048.1:0-15354 GCA_964574885.1 uncultured Pirellulales bacterium | reverse complement strand
GTCCGGGAAAGGAATCTGATTATAACGTGGATGTCTTCTGGGGGTGGGGCGTGGAGGGGTGTTATCGTCCCATGGAATGGACTCCCGTCGAAATTGGCATCTATAATAATCAACTCTCCGAACCTTTCGCCGGATCGGTTCACATTTCCGCCCGTCAGGATGGACTGAACACCTTGAATATAACCCGTTCCCTCGTATTGACCCCGGATTTGCCCCAGTATTTACCGCTAGTGACGAAACTGGATTATGCCGTGGAGAACTGCAGGGTGAGTATCGAGGACAAGAACGGACGGACGGTGTGGAGTTTCGACTACGATCTATGGGATTTTTCTTCCGAGACGCGCGCCCTCACGGTCGTCCAGGAAAATGATATGTTGATTGGGATTCTGGGAAAGCGCAAGTTCGGTTTGTTGCGTTTATCCGAACAAAGTAGTTGTAACTATTATGGAAACCGAGGCCGGGTATATGTGCAAGATAAACTGCCCGGTAAAAGTCCCTGGGACTGGACAGGATATGCCAGTCTCGATCTGTTGATACTTTACAATCCGGATTGGAATGATTTCAATACGTATCAGTATGAGGCGCTGGCGCAATGGATATCCAATGGAGGCACGGTATTACTGGTATTGGGAAGTAATCCGCTGCCCACCCACAATAATGCGTTCTCACAAAGAATCCCGTTTACCCTCGGAACCGTCAAAGAGGTCAGGATTTCCGATTTGATCCTGCAGCGTTGGCAGTTACCCACAACCCAAGAGCAAACCGTACCCTGTTGGCCTATTCGCCTAAAACCGACGGCAAGGCAATACCAGCTAGAGCAAACGGAAGCGGGTGAAACTCTATTTGTCGCCGGTTATATGGGCTTTGGTCGCATAGGCATCCTGGCGTTTGATCCTGCAACCCTGTCGGAGGAATTACATAATCACGCTGCGTCCTTCTGGATCAACAGAATCAAGGCGGTGATGGGAGATGAGCCAGCAAGTCAAAAACCATCGAAAATCCTGAACTTCATGTTACCGGGAAACAAATATGCTCCTTTCTATTCGGATACAATTGCCCGTCGCCGTATTGAACCTGCCAAGAATGCGGAAGAAGATCCGGATGATAAGTATAGTCAATACGAGTACGAGATCGGTCTGGCGCAATCGAGCGGTAACGCCGTTATGGAACACCTGTTCAATATCCCGGAAATGGAACCGATCAGTATCTGGTGGGTGATTCTCCTGTTGACGGCCCTGGCGCTGCTGTTAGGACCGGTGGATTACTTCGTTCTCAAGCGTTGGGACCGTCTGCCGATGACCTGGATCACTTCGACGCTCTGGATCGCTTTTTTTACTCTTCTCGCCTACTTTGGCGTCCAATACCTCCGCGGCGGTAAAACGCAACTTCGAGCCGTAACGCTGCTGGACGGTATCCAGGATACCGATTGTTCCTGGTCCACAACCTATTGCGGTTTATTTACTCCTTATAGTGCCGACTTCCAGTTGGAGGATCTGAACAAGAAACAGTGGTGGTCCGGGATTGCACCCGTGCAGCATAATATCTACGCCCGTCACCGCCAGAGCGGCAGCCGGAATATTTTCTGCGATCAGCATGACGGAGGGAATCTGCCCTATTCGTTACCCATTAACATTTATTCCATGCAATGCCTGCTGAAGGAAGAACCCCAACCGCAGATCCCGTTACAGGCCGTGGTCAAACACAATGGTAAGGATATAACTCTTATCATTGATAATCGTTGTGACGTCCCCATTCGGAGAGGATATGTTCTATATGGGAATCATGAATCCATGAATTTTGGCGAAATACTCCCCCGCACCCAAAAGGAGATTCGAGGACATGTAACGCAAAATAATGCGTGGGAGGTAAATTGGAAACCGCAGTACGATCCGTGGGGGAACAATCAGAGCCCCCGATTTCGAAATGAAATGCTGTTTTATGCACAGGGTTCGTTGCCGCGTACTCAGACGATTAGGGAATATCTGGCGGCGGGGGCTGCCGTTGTTTGTGTCGAGTACAGGCAGGCCCCGCTTTCCTTTGCCGTAAAAAAATACAAATGTGATTACGATCACATTCAGGTAGTACGTTTGGTCGTGTTCCCTTCGTCGATGTAAGAGGAAGTGCAAAAATGATTGTGACAAAAGAATTGGGTAAAAACTACGGTAACTTTACTGCTTTATTGAATTTGAATTTAACGATTCAAGCGGGCGATATTTTTGGATTCATCGGTCCCAACGGCGCCGGGAAAACGACGACGATGCGTATTCTGGCAACATTGCTGGAACCGACCTTCGGTCAGGCGTTTATTGATGGTATGGACGTCACGAAAAAGGGCAAAGACGTACGAAAATGCGTAGGGTATATGCCGGACTTTATGGGTGTGTACGACGATTTAAAGGTATTTGAGTACCTGGAGTTTTTTGCCGCCGCTTTCGGTATCGATCGAAAAAAACGCAAATCCATTGTCGAGGGCGTGCTCGAACTCACTGATTTGCAATCTAAAAGCACCACCGCTGTGGATTCGCTTTCGCGGGGGATGCAGCAGCGTCTCGGTTTGGCCCGGGTGCTCATTCACGATCCGAAAGTGCTGATCCTGGATGAACCTGCCAGCGGACTCGATCCGCGGGCCCGAATCGAAATTCGGGAATTGCTTCGGGAACTCAAACGAATGGGAAAAACCGTTATGATTTCGAGCCACATCCTTAGCGAACTGGAACAAATTTGCGATCATGTGGGGATTATCGAACAAGGCCGACTGGTATTCAGCGGGGCGATGGAAGAAATTCAACAACAAATGGGTATACAGGCGAAAATGCGCGTTAAGGTAGCGGCCCATCCGGAACGGGCTTGTGAACTCCTGACCGCCCTGCCGGAGGTTCACGAAGCAGTCCTCTTCGGCGATCATATCGCGATCACCCTCCAGGAAGGCCAGGCGCCCAATGGGCTGATTGCCCGCGCCCTGGTCGAAGGAGGTTTGGATCTCATTTCTCTGGTACCCGAACAGTTGAAACTCGACGAAGCGTTCCTGCAATTAACCAAAGGCATTGTTAGCTGAGTGAGAAATTTTTCTCGGACGCCATGAATACAACATTACACTATCTAAATCCTGCCCGGCTTACGGGGCCCATTTTCGATAAGGAACTGCGGGTCGCCAGCCGAAGACGCCGACAATATATTCTGCGGTTCATATATATAGTCCTCATGGCGTTTCTTATCATTACGGCGTGGTACTCCGCCGTCGCCGGCCCCTCCCGGACGAGCAGTCTATTTCAGGCTTCCCGCATGGCGGAAATCGGCAGACAGCTTATCCTCTCCATCTCCTGGTTTCAATTCATCGCTACGCAACTGTTCGCAATTGTTATCGTAAGTAATGTCGTTTGCGAGGAAGTCAACCGCGGCACATTGGCGATTTTAATGACCACGCCAATCACCGGTTTTCAATTCGTGATCGGCAAGTATTTCAGTAAGTTACTTCAATTGCTGTTATTTCCGGCAATATCCTTCCCCTTGCTGGCCATCCTGCGGGTCTTCGGCGGGGTCCAATGGGAATATGTAATCGCCAGTTTGTCCATCACGTTGACCGCCATACTCGCCCTGGCCGCGGTCAGTATCTTCCTATCGATCCGGACTCGTCAATCTTATAAAGTGGTTTTGTTTATGTTGATTTCACTCTTCGGTTTGTATGGCCTGGCGATTCTCCTGTTTTATACCTACAGCGCTAATTATCCATCGCTTGCTTCGGCTATCCTGCTGACCAATCCTTTCGCTGCGATGTTGTATGTGACTCGTACGTATTTTATCGGCATTCCTGTCGGAGGCATCTCCTTTTCCTGGCCCTGGCATTGCTTAGTCTTGTTGGGTGTATCCCTGGTCGCTTTAGTCGCATCGGTGTGGCGGCTGCGACGCAGTGCACTGCAACTTGCCTTCGTGTCGGATCGACACGGCGGCAAAATCCAACGGCGTTTTATGGGGACAAAAAAAACGTTTTTGAATACGAAGGCTAAGGTTAAATCGGGAACGATGAGCTCTATCAAAGGATCGCCGATTGCCTGGAAGGAAATGCGCAAACCGGTCCGGATTTCGCAAACGATCATTTTCATCCTATTATTACTCATGCTGTTCGGCATGTATTATCTGGGATATTATCTGGGGACGCCGGATAGTTACGTAATCTACAGTCTCTGCTCATTCGGTCTCTGGTTGATTGCAACGGTACGGTTACTGACCATGGCAGCGTCCTGCATTACTCGGGAAAAAGAATCCCGTACCTGGCCCATCCTGCTGAGCACGCCGTTAGAAGCAACCCAAATCATAACCGGCAAAGCCTGGGCAGTGTTAAAGAGAAATCTGGCTATTTGGTTGATCTTGGTTTTGCATACCGTGTTTTTCCCCATCTATCTTGCCCTGACCGATATGTATGGTTCTTTCTATTCCCAAATGGAAGTTCTGGATGAGCAGTTGATATACTATGTTATCAATTTCCTGGGAGTATTTGTGCACCTGATTTTTCTGGTAGGGCTGGGCATTTATCTCAGCCAAAGAGTTAGAACAACATCCGCCGCAGTAATTCTTTCGTTGGCATTGGTGCTGGCTTTTCATTTCGTTCGTCAGTTGATCTATGGAATGATAGTGTTTCTTTTCTTCGGTGTGATGGGATCGACCAGCCAAATGTATTATTTAATCTTACCTTTTTTTTCTATGATGGTTTATTTCGGGCTGGGTATATATCTTCTCTGGCGGGCGAAATGCCGCGTCAGGCGTAATATTTTTTAGGACCATGAGCAGCACCATGCTTACGAATACAATGCAATGGTTTCACCCGGCCCGTTGGACCGGACCCATTTTCGATAAGGAACTACGCGTTGCGAGCCGCCGACGCCGATACTATGTCCTGCGTTTTTTTTATGTTGCTTTACTGGCAGCATTCATAATTGCCGTTTGGTCCACTACTATGTTTATCGGTCCCGGTACCCCTAACGTTTATCAGGTTTCCCGCATGGCCGAAATCGGAAAATCTGTGACCACCACGATTATCTGGTTTCAATTTATTGCGTTGCATATTATCACAATCACAATGCTCGGGAATACCATTACCGAAGAGATCCGAAAACAAACGTTGGGAATCTTAATGACGACGCCGATTACCAGTGTTCAAATTGTTCTGGGAAAGTTATTCAGCAGGCTCCTGCAGCCGCTAATCCTCTTGGCGCTAAGCTTGCCTTTGTTAGCAATCATACGTGTATTTGGCGGTGTGCAATGGGATTATGTAATTTCCAGCTTGTGTATAACCATAACGGCTATCTTCTTCGCCGGTGTTGTCAGTCTGACCGTTTCCATTAGTAATAAAAAATCCCGGACGTTAACTTCCGGCGCCTCCAGTCTTCTCGTACTTTTGTACCTGGTTCTACCGCTGCTGTTGCAAGGGAGCGCCAGTTTGAATGTCCTCTCGCAGAAGGCCTGCGATACGGTGATATTTTATACGAATCCATTCGTCGTGTTGAGCTGGAATACCCGGTACATGATTTTCGGAGGGGCGCCGTTTACGGGAATATCTCTCTGGACATCGACCTGGCAGTTACATTGTCTGGGTATGGTTACCGCGACTATCCTGCTGGTTTTTTATGCCGTTTGGAGAGTACGGCGCGCCGCCTTGCATCAGGCGTGGGGAGATACCAGAGACGCACATGCCCTGGGTAATCGCTTCGGGTTACCAAAGATTGCCGACGGTAATCAACACCGCATTCGACGTGTAAAGGGATCATGTGTTACGTGGAAAGAATACGTGGATCGACATCGTTCGATTGCGAACATTATCGGCGTAATCATTATAGCCGTCATTATAAGTATTTCATATCTCTACACTATTCGTCTGGATGAAATATCTGAACCAACTGCCCACGTAACGTATGTGGTCGTGTATTATTTAATCGCACTATTGATGATGGGGCGTTATGCCGCCGGGAGCATAACCACAGAAAAAGAAGCACGTACCTGGCCTATCTTATTAACGACGCCGCTGGATGACTGGCAGATTATTCTGGGAAAAGCCAAAGGAATCGTACGTCGAGGTCTGCCGATCTGGTTGGTTCTGGGAGGCCACGTCTTCATCTTCACGATTGTAGGATACATCCATCCCGGCGCACTGTTACAATTACCGTTTGCCTTATTAAGTGGGATTATCTATTTTATTGCGACCGGTCTGTTTTTTAGCTCCTGTATAAAACGAACCTCCATCGCTGTCAGTTTGACCTTAGGAATCCCTTTACTTCTTATTCTATTTTCTCCTGCTTGCATCTTAGGTTCGAATGGGGAATTAATGGAACTTTTAATTTCTGTCAATCCTGTATTTCAAGCCGGATTGATTATCGACGCAACCGCGGGTGCTGACAATGCGGGAACGTCTCTCTCGGATCTTAAGTACGAATGGCCTACAAGTTCAAGAGAAGATATTGGGTACGTGCAATCAACTGTTAATTTCCTCGTATCCACTTTCCTGTTTTCGTTAATCGCATTATTTTTCGCCGCGCTGGCGGTTAATAATTTACGTAAAAATATTTTCGGGCATACCTAACACGTGTGTTGACAATGAAAATTCCCCCATTAAGATTTTATCATCATCTGCCCCGACTGTCCCGGCTGACCGGGCCGATTCTCGATAAAGAATTGCGCGTCTCGAGTCGCAGAAAGCGGAATTATATCCTGCGTTTCTTTTATCCGATCTGCCTGACTCTCTTTGTAGCCTTGATGTGGGTTACTACGGTCGATATCTCCGGGTCCGTCGTCTATCGGGCCTCCCGGATGGCGGAAGCCGGAACTACGGTTATTGCCACGATCATCGGATTTCAATTTGTCGCCATTCAGATTATCGCGGTCATCATGCTCAGTTCTGCTATCAGCGATGAAATTCTGCATCAGACTCTCGGCACTTTGATGTCTACCCCCATTAGTAGTTTTCAGATTGTCCTCGGCAAACTTTTTAGCAAACTTCTCCAACTGATTTTATTGCTCGTAATCAGTTTACCGCTCTTAGCGATCATCCGTGTGTTGGGGGGGGTACCTTGGAATTTCGTCATTACAGGTTTGTGTATAACCTTAACCGCAGGATTATTTGCCGGTTCTCTTAGCCTCTTCCTTTCTGTTGGGGTGAGTCGTGCCTATGCCGTCATGATGAAAACCTTTTTCCTTCTCTTTGTGTTGTTTGCTTTTTTGCCTATTATATGCGCTTACCTGTTTGCCAAACTGCAGCTGCAAACGTCCACGAGTTTCCAACTTTCCCTGCTGCTGTATTCCAATCCCTTTGCGGCGATGCAATACAGTTTTATTCACATGTTGTCACCTGGCCGCCTGGGTGTCTTTCCTGCGTTTCATTGGCCCTTCCATTGCCTCGTCATGCTTACTGCTTCGATGCTGCTCTTGGCGCACACCATCCGAATCGTTCGCCGCGTTGCCATCCGACAGGCTACCGGAGACCTGGAAATATCCAATAAAAGGTATCAACGTAAAAAATCAAAGAGCATTTCTATCGCATCCGATCCGCCTGCCTTATCGGGTGCTGCGCTTCGTTCGGTCAAAGGACCTGCGCTCCTGTGGAAAGAATCTCGAACGCCGTTGATAAAAGGAGGCAGAAAGAAAGGGATGATCGGTCTGGTCTGCGCCGTGGCCGCCTTGTTGACTACGTATTATATGCAGTGGCAGAATCGTATTCTGGATGAGGGATATGTACACAATACCTACATCTCCATTTTTATGTTCATGGGTTTGTTCTATACGGTCGTGATTTCGGCGACTTCTATCACGACGGAAAAAGAAGCGCGCACCTGGCCAATATTGCTGACGACTACTTTGAATGATCGACAAATCCTTTTCGGCAAAGCGTACAGCGTTTTGCGCCGCGGTCTTCCCATTTGGCTCTTTCTCATCGGCCATCTCCTGCTGTTCATTGCCAGGAAATATATCCATTTCCTGGCCCTGTTTTATATGATCCTGGTTATCATCACCTTACTGGGATTTCTCTTGGGATCCGGTTTATATTTTGGTGCCCGCTGCAAACGTACCACTTCCGCCGTGGTGATGAACCTGGCGTGGGTCTTTATCCTCTGGCTGATGATCCCGTTCCTCTTGGGATTTCTTTCCGAAACCACCCATGACTACGATAGCCTATACTGGTGCATTACCCTGAATCCCATCGCCCAAGCGGAAGTAATTCTCGAAGGTACTACCGGAGCGAGAAATGCAGCGCGGGAGATAAGTCAGCTGGATTTTAATTGGCCCCTAAGTGATTACAAGACCGTAGGAGATACAAACACGATTGTAATTGCCTCACTGATAATATATGGTGTTTTTGGTGTGTTTCTAGCTTGGCGTGCAAAAGTTCGCTTCCGACGTAATATTTTCTGACCGAGTGCATATATGTTTGATTCTTTCCTTTACAAAATAATACGCCTTCTAAATCTCCCGCGTATGCTCGGTCCGATTCTAGACAAGGAATTGCGCGTCTCCAGCCGACGGCGGCGAAACTATATCCTGCGATTTGCCTACCCGACGTTGCTGTTAATATTTATCACCTTCGTTTGGCTCGAGTTCGTGCAGTATCGAGGTTCCGGTCTCTATCAGGCCTCTCGTATGGCCGAAGCGGGAAAATACATTGTCGTTATGATTGTCTGGTTTCAATTCCTCTCTACCCAACTCATCGCCATTATTATGCTTAGCAATGCGATCAGCGATGAAATTTATCATAAAACCCTCGGCACTCTTATGACCACGCCCATCAGCAGTTTTCAGATTGTCATCGGTAAGCTGCTCAGCAAGCTCCTGCAGGTAATTTTATTATTGGCGATCAGCTTGCCCCTGCTCGCCATTATCCGCGTCTTTGGTGGCGTTCCCTGGGAGTATGTAGTAAATAGCCTGGGAATTACGTTAACCTTCGTGCTTTTTATTGCTTCGTTGAGCCTTTTTTTATCTATTCTGTGCCGCCGATCCTATATTGTGATTATCTTAGCGATCCTAATCCTGGCAGGAATTTTCCTGCTTGTCCCTTTTCTGGTACTATCCATATATAATGTGTACGTTCACTCTCCCAGTTCTACGAGCGACACCTTCTACGCTATACTGTTCACTCCTCATCCCTACATGGTAATGGAAGATCTTACCTCTTCCATGGTCTTTTCCCGCTGGGGCGGTCCTACCCTTTCCAGTTTATACCATATGGCGATTATCTTTGCCGCCTCCATTTTCTTGCTAGGCATCTCAATACGCATGGTTCGTAAAGTGACCTTACGGCAAGCCACCGGACAGGAGATCTTTACGACTCGCAGTCGTCGTCGGGATCGAAAGCGAAACGATCCCAAACACATTTCTCGTCAACAGAATCCGTCGAAAAAACCCTTTCGACGCGTTACAAACTATCCCGTGCTCTGGAAAGAATTGAAAACTCCTCTCTTTTATAACTATAATGTCACAGCCGCCGCTATTACCGGTGTTTCGGTGTTTTTTCTTGCGATTACCTATATCATATGCAGCCACGAAGATTTATTGGCGGATGATGAAACGCACATGACCTATGGGTGCATCTTTCAGGGCCTGGGGCTATTATTTACGGTCGTAATTCCCGCAACCTGTATCACTTCGGAAAAAGAGACGCGCACATGGCCGATTCTCTTGGCTACCCCTCTCGAGAAACACCAAATATACTATGGTAAATTCATCGGCGCCTTGCGACGTTGTCTCCCCTTTTGGATTCCCTTGTTCGCTCATATCATCATTTTTACCGCATTGGGATTTCTCCATCCTCTGGCTATCCTGCAGATGGCGATTCTTACCGCTTGGATCCTTGTCTTTTTTATCAGTTCCGGCATTTATTTCAGCACTCTCTTCAAACGAACCACTACCGCTGTGATCATGAATTTCGTCCTCGGTTTCACGATATGGGTCCTGATTCCTCTTGTGATGGCAATGTGGCTCGAAATCCAAGATGGGAGCAACGACTTGGGCGAATACTATATGGACCTCAATCCCGTGTTTCAATGTAGTTTGATTATGCATGAAACATCTACCTATGAAGGGTGGGACTATTACTTTAATTTACATAACTACGACTGGTTAGGTCAACAGAATCTCTCTCCCACGGATTCAACCATCTTCATGCTCAAGTGTATGGTGGGATATATGGGGATAGGGCTTCTTTTCGTCTGGCGTACTTTGGGTTGGTTCCGCAAGCGTATCTTTTAGGGAGGAATGGAAAGGTTCTATGTCTCAAGTAGAATTAAAACATATCACTAAAGTGTATGAGAATCAACTAACGGCTGTATCCGATTTCAATCTCCATGTTAACGAGGGAGAATGTATGGTTGTGGTCGGTCCCAGCGGGTGTGGTAAAACCACCCTGCTGCGTATCATTGCCGGTCTGGAACAGCCTACGATCGGTGAAATTTACCTGGACGATAAGATGGCAAATCATCTCGCGCCCAAAGATCGTAATATCGCCATGGTCTTTCAGAATTACGCTTTGTATCCGCACATGAACGTCTATCAGAACCTGGCCTTTGCCCTACGTATGCGGAAAGTCCCTCAGGATCAGATTCACGCAAGAGTGAACCAAATCGCACATTTACTCCGGTTGGAACCATTACTCTCGCGCAAACCTCACACTCTTTCGGGCGGCCAACGCCAGCGGGTGGCTTTAGGCCGGACTCTCGTTCGACGCCCTCAGGTGTTTCTGTTCGATGAGCCCCTGAGCAATCTGGACCCTCAGTTGCGCATGCATACCCGAACCGAATTGCAGAAATTGCGTCGATATATTCCTTGCACTACAATTTACGTAACCCACGATCAAACGGAAGCGATGACGTTGGGTGATCGTATCTGCGTAGTGGACAACGGTGTAATCCAGCAGATCGGCACGCCCCGTGAAATCTATGAAAAACCGAAGAATCAATTTGTCGCCGGTTTTTTTGGCTCGCCGCCTATGAATTTCTTGACCGGACGAATTGAAATAAAGAAGGAGGGAGCGTGTTTGGCCCTCGGTAGGGATATCCTCAATCTGCCTCCGTCGCTCAAGGCGGGAGTATCGCAATATAACCATCAAAAAATGATCCTGGGCATCAGGCCCGAACACCTTACGATTCTTAGTAAGTCAGACTCGAATCCTAATACGATATCCGCGATGGTCGATCATATAGAATTCACAGGTGTCCATCAATTTGTTTATCTTACTACCGATTCTGGCCGGTATTGTGTTGTCGCAACGCCATCATCTTGTGAATATATTGTAAATAAAATGGTAAACCTACAATTAGATACGCATAAAATTCATATCTTCACTCACCGTCCCCCTGCTAAAAATGTCGTTGATTAACCGGAATGGAAGTAACCGAAAGTATAAACCTTCGGATATCTAAAACAAATCGCTATTCCTGAAGAAAGAATCTGAATCCTTACTCTCCAAGACAGGTCAAAATTCGATTCTGGCAACGGATCATAGGCGTAGGGAGATGTTTGAGGAGGAGAGAGTAGAAGAACCAAATTTTCTTTATTCCCGAATCAAAACAGCTGATTTTATCCTTGACTCCCCCATTTAGTCTGGTACCCTGTATCCAGTATCCGGAGGATGTGTAAGATCTTTGATGAGGAGAAAAGAAGTTTTATAGTCTATAGTCCGGTGTGGACAAGTGAGTTTCTGGCCGTATGATGCGATCAAAGTAATATATTTTAATTCTATATGTAAATTTTATGAGGTATATCAGGGAAAATTTCTGTATAAACCACGAATCGCTAAAAGAAGATATTTCCTGCAATTCTCTCAACCGTCGGGAGTTCTTGACGAGTGCTACCGCACTAGCGGTCGCAGGTATCAGTTCAGTCGCGGCAGTAGAAACCACTAAGCCAGGTTCTTCCTGTCGCCCTGCCATCTCTGGAGTCTTATGGTGGGCTTCCGCCCTACAGAATACAAAGTGGGGCAAGACGGGCTGGGAGCGGGAATTAGAGGAACAGAAGCAACTTGGCTTTGATCTCCTCTGGCTCGTTAATGCCCCCAACATTTTGGAGCACCCCGTTTGTAACTTGCGAACTGTGTTAGATTTGTGTAACAAACACGACTTCCAGGTCATACTTGATACCGGCTTCAATAGCAATTGGTATGTTTCACTGGACCTAGAGCAGGAACTCGGCTTATGTCACCGTAATATCCGGAAGATTACCAACAGCGTCTCCACGCATCCAGCCTTCTATGCGTGGTACATCCCGCATGAAATCTATATGTGCTGGGACAATATGGATACCTATATCCAGCAGCTTTACTCGTCCTTAGTCGATGCGTGCAAAACCGCCTCGAAGCTTCCAGTTGCAGTGTCACCGTTTTTTATTCTGGATCGTACAAAAGTGTTTGGCAATTTCCGCTTCAACGAACCGGAGGAATACCAAGACTACTGGAGGAGGTTAATCCGAAGAAGTGGATTGGACATCATCATGCTCCAAGACAGCGGGGAGCATTTCTCCTATGTGACCAACGAGCAACGGCGGCCGTTCTTTAAGGCCATGTCCGAGGCTTGTCGCCACGCAGGTGTGCGTTTCTGGGGCAATGTCGAGGTCGCCGAGATGGTATGTGAGAGTATCGAGGAATATATCCGACGCTATGGTCGGATACACCACTCGAAGGCGAAAGGCATCAAGTGGCGACCTGTTCCCCTGCCCCGGTTGCAGGCGAAACTCACCCTTGCTGCTGAATTCTCTGAGCGTATCGTGTCCTGGGGTTATCAGGATTTCTGCCGCCCTGGCCTTGGTCCCAAAGCTGCCGCCTGGTATAACGCCTTCCTCGCGTATCAGAAAGCCCTGTAGAGGGTGCAGTGACTTCGAGAACGGGGCTGGCCGAAATCAGCCTAACTCTTAGTTCTGGCGGAATGGGTGCAGGTGGGAGTGAACAGATCATTATCTATAACTCTTGCCCGTAGCCGTAGTTTTGACCTCTCCACGGGGTGTCATGCTTAGCCTCGATTCAGAACACACGGATCAGTGCACTGCTCCTCCGAGGCGTATGCGTCGGGTTCGGTTCATCCAGCACTACGCCGTTTACCACACGGTGGGGCGCTATGTCCTCGATTGTGTAAAAGAATATGCGCGATCCACGGAACCGTTTAGACGGAGTGAACAGCAGGTACGACGCATCGGGATTCGAAGGATCGTCGCCGGGATTCACAACGACGATGGTGCCGAACGGTCGCACGATCGTATCCGGCACACCGTCTTCGAGATTCACTTTATGACTAGCGACGCGGACAAACCGCAACGGGTCGCCGTCAGGATCCGAATCGTTTGCGAGAGCGTCAATGAGAACGGTTTCGTTTGCTTGCACGTCGATCTGATCGTGTTCCGCTACGGGGCGGTGGTTAATTTCGTAAGCGATGATTCCTCCGGAAGGATCGTTCTGGGCGCCGTAAGCGACGTAGATTCTACCATCGGCGATGACCGTTCCGCTGTTCATGCTTGCATGGTGAGGTTTTCCCAAGCCGAGCGAGAACACCTCATTGAGGTCGGGCGTCTGATCGGTATAGAGGATGCGACCGCTGCGGGCGCTGAGCACGAAGAGTTGGCCTGACGATGTCGTAACAAAAACGAGCTCGCGCGTAGCGGACACGTGTCGCAGAGCTGCTCCTACGGGCAAATCGACGTAATCAACTCCGGGACCGAAATGCCACAGCGAGCGTCCAGAGGCGGCGTCAAGTGCATATACTTTAACTCTCATGCCTGTGGCCGGATCGTCGTTATCGCTCGTGTCCTCGACATCCGCCCAGAATGCGGGGCTAAAGGTGGCGAAAAACGCGTTGGGATAAAGGCCCGTCTCCAGCGACGTGCCGAACTGGGCATCGGAGAAGCCATCGTCAATCCCTTCGAAGCCGGCCACGTACACCACACCGTTGGCGACCGCCGCCCCGGCCTGAATGCCTCCAATTCCGGTCGGGTGGCTGATGTGGCGTTCCCATACAGTTTCGCCGGTGTCGCGATCGGCCACCCGGAACAGGCCCCCTTTACTGCCATCGCCAACTAGGTCGCGCCAGTACCCGTGGACGCGGGCCGTAAAGAGCACTGGTGGCGCCAGGACGTCCGCGTCCCGCGGGCCGTCCGGCCGGTTGGGCCCGGTGGACACTGGATTGTTCAGATCAAAGACGTCCCCGACGTGAAACTGGTTTATCCATACATGCTGGCCGGTTTCAGCAACGAGGGCATAGAGCGAGTCACTGCGATCCACGTAACCAGCGGGCGCCAGATCGGGATCAGGATACCCTTCGTAAGGCGATGAAGTGTTCTGACCGGTACCGCCAAAAATGTAGCCGCGATCGAGGTCCACAGCCAGACCGGCGCCGGCCGACACGCCGGTTCCGTATGGTTCCCCCGTATCCGGGTTGATGTCAATCGTCGGGGTGCGCCAGAGTTCAACGGGCTGCGTCGGGTTCGAAATGTCATAAGCGATCGACAGGCCGGTTTCGTGTTCCTGCAGGAGCGCATCATTCACGATCACGTTGACGCTGGCGATCAGGATCGCACCCTCAGGGGTGTGAACGATCACAGGATCGCCCAGAACGGACGACAACGATCGGTCGGGAACGAGCGGGAAGGGGTCGATCTGCGGTGTGTTCTGGTCGAAATCCACCTCCAACCCTCCTATACGCTGAACGAGATGCACTCGGCCATAGACCGAACCAATCAGCCACACATAGTCGTCGGTCACGATCGGCGCCGTGTAGTACAGTTCCGGCGCCACCGGCGGATCGCCGGTTTCAAAGTCCGGATCGACCAGAGACGTTGTCCAGTGCATGTTATCATCGAGAATGAATCCACTTTGGGCATCACGTGCGAATAGAGTACCCAGCGAATCGACATAGTAGATCGTTCCGTCACGGACGATCGGCGATGCAATGACACCCACAACCGGCGCCGGAAAAACCAGCCCCAATGCAGATTCCAAGATGAAACCGGTCGGCGCCGGTTCGGAAACGAACGTGTCGTCATTGAATGTCTCCCATGCGCGACGCAGATATCTTGCATCACGCACACCGGGCGCAGTAAAATCAGGATTAAAGTTCGAGTTGTTGTAATCGTAGGAATACAGCGGCCAGTCATTTGCAGATGCACTTCCAGGGCCGCTCAGGAGTGGCAGGATACTTACAACCGTCACCAGGAGTACACGAGGGTAAAGTCCGCGGGAAGTGTGATTTGTGATCCAGTTCATTTGGTTTTCTCCTTTCTGTGAGTACCAATCACCGGGCGCCCCCTCATGGAGAGCGTTTGTTTATCGGCCCACCTGACACGAGTCAAGGCTGACCACGTTCATGCTCAAAGTTAAAACTCAGAGCAAAAGAAAGG
>CAZNQT010000047.1:0-15430 GCA_964574885.1 uncultured Pirellulales bacterium | reverse complement strand
CTGATACGCCGGATCTACAATCGGCCCAATCCGGTCATAAAGGTTGGGAAGCTGACCCTTAACTTGGCCAGTCACACCGTCACCTTTCAGGATAAGCAAGTTAACCTCCCGGCCATGGAATATCGTCTGCTGGAATATCTGGCATTACGGACCGGTCAGCTTGTTTCCAAAACGGAGATTACCGAACACCTTTATGATTTTGATTCGGAGAATTTTTCCAACGTCGTGGAGGTGTACATTTCAAACCTGCGAAAGAAATTTGATCCCGGTCCTCCTCATACCCTGATTCATACCATCCGGGGACAGGGTTACATCCTGGGAGTCATGTCGCAATGAAAAACTGGCCTTTAAAGTGGCGTTTGTCCCTCTTACTTTGTATGGTTCTATTATCGACGATAGTTACCATATCCATTGTGGCGTACATCGAACTGGAGGAGGCATTGTTAAGAAATATAGATCCCACGTTAAAGGCGATGGCCGAAGGGATTCTTGCCAATCTGGATAAACCGGAGAGTTTAGAGGAACGCGAAGCTGAATTCAATTCTATAACTGCTCATACCGAAAGACGATATTCTCATCGGTATCGGGTTTGGATGGACGGAAGCAATGAAGATTTGTATGCCAGCGATTTGCGTTCCAATGCCTATAGCCAACTATTTGCACGCTTATCCCCCGTGGATAAACCCGAAGTTGGCGGATTTACATTTTTCAATCGGATCCAAAACGAATATAAATATCGGGTCGTCTGGACACGGCATCCTTTCAATCGGGGCGTTGTCAATATTCTGGTAGCCGGGTCCAGCCGGTATGTCTATCACGAAATGGATGAGTTTCTTCGATTATCACTCATTCTGGGAGGGAGTTTGCTGCTGGGTTCCTTTTTATTAGTGCCTCTGATCGTGGGCTGGGGAATGCGTCCCATCGACCGGATCGCTGCCATACTGCGAAAAATCACACACAAGAATGTGGGAAGGAAGGATCTAAAAATCCAGAAGGTTCCACGAGAGTTATTACCATTCGTGGAGGCACTCAATGGAATGCTGGCACGCCTGGATAAAGCTCTTAAACAACAAAAGCAATTCACCGCGGATGCTTCCCACGAACTCCGCACACCTCTGGCGGTAATTAAGAGTACGATCCAGGCAGTACGAATGAAAGACAGGGAGGTAGCAGACTATATCAAAGCACTGGATGAAACCCAGCAAGACGTAGATCGTATGGAACAATTGATAGAACAACTCCTAACCTTGGCGCGATTCGGTGAAAGCAGAGCATTGCCGAATACAACTCGGATTGCTTTAAATGCCTTACTGACCGATCTTGCGGAGATTTTTGATGCCCGAGCCGAGCGTCAAGGCGGTGAAGTGATCTGTGGGAACATTCCACCCACATGGATCAATGGCAACGAAATTGCATTAAACCAACTGTTCTCCAATGTGTTGGATAATGCAGTCAAATATGGGCCGCCCAACGGGATCATCAATGTTACTCTAGAACAGGGGCCAGATGGGTACGCAACAATCTGCATTCACGACACCGGCGGCCAAATCCCTCCGGAATCATTGCCCCATCTCTTTGACCGTTTTTATCGGGTAGATTCCTCACGTTCCCGGTCCACAGGCGGGGCAGGATTGGGCCTACCAATTGCCAGGGAAATCGCCCAACGGCATGGGGGCCAGATTGATATCACTTCAGAACCGGGCAAAGGCACCTCGGTTTTTATTCGCCTGCCACGGGTATAAACACCGCTCATATGTTTCCTTTTTCCAAATTTTATGGGGATTCTTAAGGTTCCCTTAATGTTCATTTCTGTAGAATATTTTCCGTAAAAATAAATTTTTAGACCTGTAATAAAATTGATTTGGATTATCGGCATAAATGAACGCGGCGAATAATTGGTACGAAGAAATAACAGCAGATAATAATCATCAAGCCGGTCGAACAATCCTATATAAAAGTGATATCTTGCAGTAAGTAAATTATGTTAATACTATGTAAGCATATTTGGGGCAATATCTTCGCCAATAAAACCGCAGTTTTCCTGTCAATTCTGATTACAATTTGTTTTATGATTATGGCAGGCAGGACCAGCCTTTGGGACCGAGATGAGCCGGAATTAGCCCGCGCCGCGGTAGAAATGATTCAGTCCGGCAATTATCTATACCCAACGTTCAACAACGAAATTTGGGCCGAAAAGCCCATCTTATACTTCTGGCTTACTATCTTACCCATCAAGGTCCTTGGGCCGACCGCATTTGCCTGTCGATTCTGGGATACCATCGGGGTAGGAACGGCCTGTTTTTTTACCTATTTACTGGGTAAGCACCTTTTCAGTACTCAGGTGGGACTCTGGGCGATGGGAATCCTGGCAACAACCTTGATGATGCTCATCGTTGGATCCCTGTCTATTATCGATTCAATACTTTTACCTTTGCAGTTGGCTGCGATCATTATTTTTCTCAAAATGGTCGGCCCAAATCGATCTTTCTGGCTTTGCCTGTTTTTGGGTATTATTCTGGGCCTCGGCATGTTGGCTAAAGGCCCCATCGGTTTATTACCCCTGCCGGTCATCGCTCTGTACCTATGGTTCAACCGAAACGTGTTGCCGCACCTCTGGCGACTTTGTGTCCAGGTTACCGTCGCTTGCGTTATCGGCATAATTATCTTTGCCGCCTGGGCCATTCCCGCCGACCATGCGACTCAGGGCCAATTTTTACGTGCCTTTTTCGGGCACGAAGTATTGTCCCGAGCCTACAAACCTATGGAGCATCATGGCGGGAACTTTCTGCTTTATCTTTTTTACTATCTGCCCGTTGTTGTTATAGGCTTTTTCCCCTGGACCCTGCACCTAACCGGTTCCATCTCCGCAATACTCGGCGGGCGCATCGGTGACCGAAATACGCGTGTACTGCTACTCGGCTGGATAGGTTCGATTTTTATACTGATGTCGTTGGCCGCGACCAAATTGCCACATTATATCCTATTTATCTGGCCGGCAATGGCATTGGGAGTGGCCGCTACCCTTACCGCAGGTCAAAAGAATTTGTTGAATCAGCGCGATCGTCTTTGGCTCCGGCGAGGAGGGTGGTTTTTTATGCCGGTAGCGGTCGGCGCATCCATTGGTCTGGTGATTTCCTCCTGGTTATTTACGGTTCCCGGATTACGTTTCCCGGCTATTTGTTGTGGCGTCATCTTACTTACCACCTCGGTAATTGCCTTGCGGCAACAACACGTTAGTCGCTGGTGGAGAAGTACTCACGTACTTTTGGTGGGAATGATTATTTTTCAAGTTCCTTTACAAGGCGCCGTATTGCCCGCCCTGGAAGACATAAAAGTAACGCTGCCAATTGCCAAAGCCATCAATGAACAAACCTCGTCGGATACTCCCGTCGTTCTCTATGACTTTAACGAGCCGACCCTGAATTTTTACCTTGATCGCCATCTGGAAAGGCTTCGTAAAAAGCAGGACGTTGTCGCTTGGAGTCGAGAGCATAAACCGGGCGTTCTCGTCATACCGCGTGATGAACTGTCGAAAATTGAACAGAGGTACGGCTCCCTGAGACTTCAGGAGATCGCGGCAAAACAAGGGATCAATTATTCCAAAGGCCGGTCTCTTGAACTAACCGCTTGGGCCCGTAAACTTTAGGCGTAGTTTCAGATTCAGAAGATAATAAGATGAAAACAGGTAAAATCAACTTGATCCGCCTCCTATTGACCCTAGGCTATCTGTTGCTTATCGGATTGGCTTATTTTTTTCTGGACGACCGGATTACGTTTTGGCTCTACCATCACCGGAATCGGATACCCGACAATGAAATTTTAAAGACATTTGAGATGTTAGGTAAAGGCTGGCTCGTGATATGGTTGCTGCTGTGTTGGGCCTGGGCGACGGGTCGAATCCGCCCGATGCTCGTGAGTTTTCTAACGCTTGGGATTATAGCGATCATGGTATTTTCCGTCAAGGTCCTGGTCAGCCGGCCCAGACCTTATGATATAATGGAACCATCTCAAACCGATTACGGTCGCAACGATCTGATACGTAGTTGGTCATTTCCTTCGGGGGATACGGCCACGGTCTTTGGCATTACGATGGTGTTTTCCTCGTTTGTCCGTCGGCGGTGGGTCGTGATGTTACTGATGATCAGTACCGGCATCGGACTTTTACGGATAATGGTTCTGGCACACTATTTATCGGATGTGTTGGCTGGAGCGGGAATCGGCGTATGTGCAGGTTTACTGGCGATCAAAATCAATCATCATTGGCAATTATTAAATCGTATCCCTTATGATCGTCTTAAAAACCCTGCTTTGGTGAGCGCAGTTCTCTTGCCCTTAGTAAGCGGATTTTCCGAAAGCTGGGGTTTCATGTTCTCTATGCTGACTACGTATGGCGTACTCATTTTGATCGTATTTTTAACCTGGAAAGCTGGCCAACTTTATAAAACGCGGACATAGCTTTAAGGATACTATCGTGGATAAAACGGATGACAACAAAGTTGATGTCAAGAGCGCAACTCAGCAGGGGATGGTTTTTCTGTTGATCCTGGTATCGTTGTTGCTATTGTTTTGGGGATTGGGTGGGCGCGATTTATGGGGTTCGGAAGGACGCTGGGCAGAAGTCACTCGCGAGATGTTTTTAACGGGAGATTTTTTCCATCCCACCATTGGAGGTGACCCATATTTTGATAAACCGCTGTTGACCTATTGGCTTATCGCGGGCGTTTCCGCTTTAACCGGCGCCCTGAATGAATGGGTAGTGCGGCTTCCCAGTGCGATTTTCGGTTTTTTGAGTATCTGGGCGACGGTTATCCTGGGGCGAAGATTATGGTCCGCTCAGGTCGGTTGGCTGGCAGGTTGGTTTTTACTCACCAGCTACGGAGTTCTTTTCTGGTCACGAACGGGGGCGGCCGATACCGAGAATCTCGCCGCAATCACTGTCTGCATTCTATGGTATTGGATTCGACGGGATCGACCTACCTTTACCACTTTTTTCCTATTCTATTTAATTGCTTTTCTCGGCGCATTGACAAAAGGACTCACAGCGGTCGTGGTCCCTGTCGTGGCCATTCTTCCGGATCTGGTTATGGAGAAACGCTGGAAGGTCTTATTACGGCCCCGGCATTTCCTGGCCCTGGCAATTGCATTGGGAATCTATTTGGCGCCGTTCGTCTATGCTACCATGACCCGGCCGCAGGATTATCAATCCAGTGGATTAGCCTTGGTGTTCCAGGAAAACATTTTGCGCTATTTCAAACCTATCGATCACAAAGAACCCTTCTATATCTATCTGTACGCTGTTCCTCTTCTGGTACTGCCTTGGGCGCCGCTTTTCGTGGCAAGCCTAGTCGGCTTGCTGCCCATCTGGAAAAGACTCGACAAGAAAACCCGCTGGCTTATCGCCGCCCTCGCCATGGTATTTCTTTTCTTCACATTGTCGGGTTCCAGGCGTAAATACTATATTTTGCCTATCACGCCGTTATGTACCTTATTGATGGCGGTTTTTTTGGTTCACGTTATTCATGACCGCACAATTTTGGCGCGCCGTTGGGGCATGAAGATACAAAAATACCTGTGTATGAGCATTATCGTATTTGAGATTTTTTTGCCCTTCTTGTTGTTGATTCTAAAGAGGAGAAGCAATACCGGTTTCTTTGTGGAACTAAGCGTATCTGGTGTTATTGTGGGAGGGATAGCCTGGCTTATCACAATGATCGCCGATAAGCAAAGTCGGCGCATTCATTGGCCGACAAATGACCTTCGATCCCTTCCAGGCCTTATTGCCACAGCCGTTATTGTTTTCGGGGGTTTCTTTTGCTGGCAGCAGCCCACGATCGAACACTTCCGAACGGAACGTCCGTTCGTTGAAGAGATCAAGGCCCAAACGAGCGGTTGGTCCGCAGCAGACATCCGGTTCTTTCCTAAAAATGACGCTAAACTGCTTTTCTATCTTGATAAGAGCGAACCGATACAAACATTGAAAACTCGCGCAGATTGGCATCAATTTCTGTCCGATGGACGCCCCAAGCTGCTGATTATGCAGAGTAAGTACGAGTCAGAAGTGCCGCCGGATTATGCGACGATTTTATACAAACCACCGGATATTGCGGAAAAAACCGAACTGTGGGATTCGATGTCTTCCCGAAAAAAGAAGTGGGTAGCCTGGTTTTTGAATAAGGAACAATAGCAGGTAAGTTCAAGTACCTTTTATAAGGATCACATAAGCAATGCGAACTAGTTT
Source organism: uncultured Pirellulales bacterium (assembly GCA_964574885.1). Classification (GTDB taxonomy): domain Bacteria; phylum Planctomycetota; class Phycisphaerae; order Sedimentisphaerales; family SM23-30; genus JAFGFX01. The sequence continues at coordinate 9,192 of CAZNQT010000047.1, read as the reverse complement.
TCTTCCCTTTTCACGACCCTCTATAACCGAGGATGATGTTGCCGCCGTAACGGAGGTTCTTCGCTCCGGCTGGATTACGACCGGCTCGAAAGCGTCGGAATTTGAGTCCCAATTTTGCGAGTATGTAGGTTGTACCGGAACCGTTGCTTTATCCTCCGCAACCGCGGGAATGCACGTAACGCTCAAGATGCTGGGAATTGGGCCCGGCGATGAAGTCATTACCCCCTCGTTGACCTGGGTATCTACGGTGAACCTAATTGTTTTGGCGGGCGCGAAACCTGTGTTCGCCGATGTAGATCGAGATACCTTGATGGTAAACCGGCAGACGTTGGAGAAATGCATAACGGATAAAACACGCTTGATGATTCCCGTTCATTTTGCCGGCGCCGCGGCAGACAACGATTCGATTCGTCAACTGGCTGCCGAGAATAAAATCATCGTTATAGAAGATGCGGCCCACGCTTTGGGGACCTCTTTTAAAGATCAACCCATCGGTAGAACGGGAACTGCGATCTTCTCTTTCCATCCGATCAAGAATATCACTACTGCTGAAGGGGGAATGGTTTGCAGTGACAGTCCGGAAGTGCTGGAGCGAATCCGACGATTGAAGTTTCACGGTTTGGGCGTGGATGCGTATGACCGTCAGATGCAAGGCCGATCCCCGCAGGCGGAGGTTCTGGAACCGGGCTATAAATACAATCTACCGGACATTCTGGCGGTTTTAGGGATAAAACAACTGTCGCGTTTGGAAGAATTCAACCGCAGGCGAACGGAACTGGCGCTGTATTACCGTCAGAGATTGAGTGAAATCGAAGAAATTGTACCGGTAAGCGACCCTGCTTATCCGTTTAAGCACGCTTGGCATCTGTTCATAATACGATTAAACACGGACAAGGTCCGACTGAGTCGAGATGAATTCATGAACGAACTGAAGCAGCGAAATATCGGCACGGGCCTGCATTTTCGCGCGGTGCACTTGCAGAAGTACTATCGTGAACAGATGGGCATGCAACGCGGTATGTTGCCGAATACGGAATGGAACTCAGATCGAATCTGCTCGCTTCCTCTCTTTCCGGATATGACCCGCGAGGATGTCAAGGATGTGATAGATACCATCAAAGAAATTCTTAAAAATAATGGAAAATAACAAGAACAATATTTCTATATTCTTTTTCTGGGCCGTAGCAATTTTTCTTGCTGTGGGATTCCTGAGCCATCGAGGCTTATGGGGACCGGAAGACCGCTGGGCAGAAATTTCCCGAGAAATGATGCTGATGGGAGATTATTTCCATCCCACGATTAACGGTAAGCCCTACTTTGACAAACCTCTTCTTAGTTACTGGTTAATTGTTCTGGTTGCTACCGTCACGGGGCATCTTAATGAAGGGATAGTAAGGTTGCCTAGTGCCATTGCGGGCCTGATGGCATTAGGGGGCACCATGTACCTGGGCCGTAAACTGTGGTCTAAGAAACTGGGGCTGACTGCCGGTTGGATATTGCTGAGTTCCTACGGATTTCTCTTTTGGGCTCGAACTGGAGAGGCCGATATGGAAAATCTGGCGGCGATCATTCTGGCCGTCGCCTGGTACTGGTTCCGGCGCGAAAAATCCGGCTTTTTTAGCTTTTTGATATTTTATGTTATTTGTTTTTTAGGCGCCCAGACTAAAGGGCTGGCAGCGATCGCTGTACCTATTATGGTCCTTTTCCCCGATTTATTGAAGAATAAACGCTGGAAGTCTTATGTTTCATTTTCCCATGTATTTGCTTTAATTTTAGCCTTTTCTCTATATCTGACCCCCTTACTATTTTCGGAAATCACCAAAGGGGAATATCAGACCAGCGGTTTGGGGATGGTATTCCGAGAAAATATCGTTCGCTATTTTCGCCCTTTTGATCATAAAGAACCCTTTTACATTTATATCTATAATTTACCGTTACTTTTCCTTCCTTGGACTCCTTTGTTCGTTGCTGCAATCGTGAAGGCTTCGACCTCTTGGAAGCAATTAGACTGGTCCTGTAAATGGCTGACGAGCTCCACGATATTGATCTTTCTCTTTTTCACCCTATCCGGTTCCCGTAGATCTTATTATATCCTCCCCATCCTTCCCTTCTGTGCTTTGATGTCGGCGCTGTATTTTGAAATGGAGAATCAGGAGAAAGCAAAGCGGTTCGTCTTGAAAATTCAGACAGGATTAATCCTGGCGATAGTACTGGCAGGATTTCTTAGTCCGGCGATCTGGCCTGTACTAAAAAACCGAATAGGTTTTGTGGCCCCGCCGGAGCTCATAGGGGCCACGATTTTCCTTAGCGTCTTGGCGCTGACAGGCCTGATTCTGGGGCGTTTGCGACCTGAGTTTATTCCTACTCTAACCGGGGCCGAAAGGAAACTGGCGCCTCTTATCTTGATATCTATAATTTTAATGGGTGGGTTTTTTCTCTGGCTATACCGGATTTTAGATACGTATCGTACCATGAAACCTTTCAGCATGAAGATCAAAGCAGAGGTAGAATCGCCGAGACCGAAAATTATTGCCTTTTATCGAAAAATACCCCTTAAAATGTTGTTTTATCTTGACTTGTCGGAGCCCGTTCTTAAAATCAACAGTGGGGAATCACTAAGGGAGTTTTTAAATATTAATGGTGAAACAAAAGTTTTGGTTTCACATTGTGAATATCATAGTGAACTGGTTAATGTCTTTCCGCCGGAGATGTTAACGCAACCCATATTCAAGGAGATTGTATATCCATGGGAAAAATCCCTCCAAAAATACGAAGCCTGGATCATCCAGAGCCGCACGAGGTAGGATCGGTACGTAGTCAACCGACCGTGTATGAATTCTCTAAAAGCTCTCCTTTGGTTATCGAGAAACAATCGGTAAGTTCGGCCAAGGAGATGGATAACCTTGCGCCGGAACAGGATGTACAGGTAACCGAAAAAGTAGTCCCTGTGTTGTCATTGGTCATCCCAATATTTAACGAAGAGAAAAATCTTGCGGAGCTCATCCGTCGATGTCTGGAAGCATGTACCCTGATGGGAAAATCGTTTGAAATTGTCCTGGTGGATGACGGCAGCAGGGACAGCTCGGCCGCGAAGATCATAAATGCTGCCAAAGAGAACCGGGGCCGGATTGTCGGAGTTTTACTGAATCGTAATTACGGTCAACATGCAGCGGTGATGGCCGGATTTGCCGAAGCCAGAGGCGATGTCGTAGTCACGCTGGATGCCGATCTGCAGAATCCGCCGGAAGAGATTCCCAGGCTGATGCAAAAAATAGAGGAAGGGTACGATGTGGTCGGCAGTATTCGGGTTCCGCGTCAGGATACTCTGTTTCGCCGCCTGGCATCCCGGTTTGTCAATAAAGCGGCTCAAAAAGCTACGGGAGTCAATATGCACGATTATGGGTGCATGTTACGGGCCTATCGTCGGCATATTATTGACGCCATGTTACAATGCCACGAACGAAGCACTTTCATCCCGATACTGGCGAACAGTTTTGCCCGCAAGACGACGGAAATTGAAGTAAGTCATGCCGAGCGGAGCGAGGGGCAGTCGAAATACAGTTTATACCAACTGGTAAAACTGCAATTTGACATGTTGACCAGCATGACGACGTTTCCGTTGCGGGTATTGAGTGTATTGGGTGGATTAGTATCGGTTGCCGGAGTGGGCTTTGGTATATTTCTGTTGATTATGCGATTGATTTACGGTCCCGGCTGGGCTGCCGAAGGCGTGTTTACCCTATTCGCCGTGCTGTTTATCTTTATCGGGGCACAATTCATCGGGATGGGACTCCTGGGAGAGTACATCGGGCGGATTTATCACGATGTGCGAGCCCGACCTCGCTATTTTGTGCAGGAAGTTGTGGGCAGAGATCTGTCCAACGAAACCACAATTCAGAACGAAAGTAAATCGGAGTAACGAACATGAAAACAATAGTATGTGCTTATCACAATATTGGATGCGTGGGTTTGGAAGCCTTGTTGCGAAAAGGGTTTAGCATTGCCGCCGTATTTACGCACAAGGATGATCCACACGAAACTATCTGGTTTGATTCCGTGGCGGAATGGGCGGCCTCTCGAAATATCCCGGTCTATGCGCCGGCGGATATCAATCATCCTCTTTGGGTGCAAAAAATCCGACAGATGAAACCCGATATTCTCTTTTCGTTCTATTACCGGGATATGATTAAACCCGCCATCCTGGAAATTCCCCCGGCCGGTTGTCTGAATCTGCATGGATCGCTGTTACCGAAATATCGAGGCCGATGTCCCATTAACTGGGTGTTGGTCAAGGGAGAAAAGGAGACAGGCGTTACCTTGCACTATATGACTCCGAAACCGGATGACGGCGATATAGTCTGCCAGGAATCCATTCCCATCAGCAATGACGACACCGCAGTGATTCTCCATCAGAAAGTCAAAGACGCTGCGGCAGGAATGTTGGATGATATTCTTCCTCTCATCAAGCAGGGACGAGCGCCGCGCCAGAACCAGGATCATACGCAGGCCAGTTATTACGGAGGACGTCGACCGGAGGATGGTCAAATCAACTGGAGCAATAGTTCCACGGACATTCGAAATCTGGTCCGGGCTGTTACTCGACCTTACCCTGGCGCATTCAGCTACATCGGTGACCGTAAATGTATTTTCTGGTCGATCTCCGAACTGCCCTCTGCAAAAGAAACGGTTGCCCCGGGAACTATTCTATCCCTTGAACCATTGATTATCGCGTGCGGCCAAGGCGCCGTCCAGGTGGATTTCAGTCAATGGGAACATGGTATTTATCTTCCCGGTGCGCAACTCGCCAAGGAACTGAACCTGGTGGAGGGTATGAAATTCGGACCCAACCAGGGAAAACGAATGGAAAACTTGAAAAAGAAAAAAATTCTTATTCTGGGAGTAAATGGTTTCATCGGCAGTGCCCTCAGCGAGCGACTATTGGAAAGCGGAAAGTTTGAAGTTCACGGCATGGACTTGTATTCCAACTATATTCAACATCTCAAAGACAGACCCGGCTTTCACTTTGAGGAAGGAGATATCTCCATTCACGGCGAATGGATAGAGTATCACATTAAAAAATGCGACGTCATTATCCCTCTGGTAGCCATTGCCACGCCGATTGAATATACCCGTAATCCCCTGAGGGTATTTGAGCTTGATTTTGAGGAAAATCTGCGCGTCGTGCGGTATTGCGTTAAATATAATAAACGTATTATATTCCCTTCCACTTCGGAAGTATATGGCATGTGCGAGGAAGAAGAATTCCATGAAGATAAATCGAAATTGGTTCTTGGCCCCATTCGTATGCAACGTTGGATCTATTCTTGTTGTAAGCAACTTCTGGATCGGGTGATCTGGGCTTACGGCCAAAAAGAAGAGTTGAAGTTCACGCTGTTTCGACCCTTCAACTGGATCGGCCCCCGACTGGATACCCTGGACTCAGCGCGGATCGGCAGTTCCCGGGCGATTACCCAATTAATCTTAAACCTGGTGGAAGGATCGCCTATTCTTTTGATTGACGGCGGCAGCCAAAAACGGTGCTTTACGGATGTGTCGGACGGGATCGAGGCATTGTTTCGAATTATTGAGAATAAAGACGGTCTCTGCGATGGCAAGATCATCAATATCGGCAATCCCGACAACGAGTTGAGCATTCGGGATTTAGCCGAAATGTTGTTGGCCCAATTTAACCAGCATCCATTGCGATCCGAGTTCCCTCCGTTTGCCGGTTTTCGAGAGGTGGAAAGCCGTTCCTACTATGGCGCCGGATATCAGGATGTCCAGTATCGAAGGCCCAGTATTCGAAACGCCAAAAGACTGCTCGGTTGGAACCCGAAAGTGGAAATGGAAAAATCCGTGGAAAACACTCTCGATTTCTTTCTGCGCGAAGCGATCGATCACGGCCATGTTAAAATTGAAAAGGATCGGAGCACACCAGAGGGAGAATATCTTCAAGCTACACCGGAACCATCCGTCCACAAAACAGGCCCCATATCCTCGGTACCGTCATCGGCTGATGACAAATCGCAGACCAAAACGTATGTGCCATGAGAATAGGCTTAAGAATAGATGTTGATACCTTCAGAGGAACCAGGTATGGAGTCCCCAATCTTTGTAATATACTTGCGGAACACTCCATAACGGCTTCATTCTTTTTTTCCGTGGGACCGGATAACATGGGTCGTCATTTATGGCGGCTTCTCCGACCGACGTTCCTGTGGAAAATGTTGCGTACCCGAGCCGCGAGCCTTTATGGCTGGGACATTCTGCTGAAAGGAACCTTCTGGCCGGGTCCGGGGATAGGCAAGAAGCTTGGCGACGTCATACGGGCTACGGCGGATGCCGGGCATGAGATAGGTCTCCATGCGTGGGACCACTATGCTTGGCAGAAACATATAGATAACATGCAGGAAGATACTATTTATAGTGAGTTGAAAAAAGGCTATGACCTGCTGACAAATATTCTTGATAAGCCGCCCATCTGTTCAGCCGTCCCGGGATGGAAATGTACCGAAGCGGTTCTACGGGTCAAAAATCGCTTTGCCTTTGCGTATAATAGTGATTGCCGGGGAGAAACGATTTTTTATCCTCTCCTGGATGGCAAAGAATTATCCCCCCCCCAGATCCCCGTTACCTTGCCTACCTATGACGAGGTAATAGGCCGCCATGATATTACGGAAAACAATTACAATGATTATCTGTTATCATTGCTTCGTCCGGATCAGCTTAATGTTTTGACCATACACGCGGAAGCGGAGGGTATTACCTGTCTCGAACTGTTCAAAGATTTTCTAAACCGGGCGCAGGGACGGGGGATTTCTTTTGTGCCACTGTGGAATTTGCTTCCAGAATCGGCTCAGATCAGCAAGGCGGCAATGGTCGCCCAGACGATTCCCGGCCGCGAAGGTTGGGTGGCCTGCCAGACGGACCCAGGGCAAAAGGGAGTAATTTAATCCTATATGACTGATGGTATGGTAAATTACGATAGCCTGAAATCAAAGTATTTTAAAGATTCTTTGCTTATCTTTATAGGTGGCCTGATTCTTTTTACCCTTGGATTACATCCGGAATTTATTGGCCCGCAAACTCGTTTTGCCCTGTTCGCAAAGGAAATGCTGCATTACGGTCCTACCTTTTTCCCGACCACCTATCGGATGCCTTATCCGGATTATCCATCTATGTCCACGTTCCTGATTTATCTTCTTTCATTCCCGTTGGGGGGAATAACCGTGTTTACTGCCGTGTTGCCTACGGCAATTACTTCCGCATTGATCCTGGTTTTTATTTATCGCATCGGGGCCTTACAATCACGCCGATGGGGAATCCTCGCGGTACTTTTTACGCTGTTTACCTTTGAATTTCTCCATGAATCCCGCAGTATAGCCCTGGATCAATATACCAGTCTGGCAGGAGTTCTGTGTTTCTATGTAGCATATTCCGCTACGGCGTTAAGTCGGTACAGACGATTGTGGTGGATTCCCTTTATTTTTATTATGGGATTCAGCTTTCGCGGTCCCATTGGCCTGGTAATCCCGGCGGCGATTACCTGCGGATTTTATTTCTGGGAACGGCAATATCGGAAATGTTTGATGTTTAGTTTGACAGCCCTGCTTCTTTTGGGATGTTGTTTGGCAGTATTATGGGCCGCTGCCTATCAACAGGGTGGAGAAGTTCTGGGCCGCAAAGTGCTTCAGGCCCAGGGATTCGGCCGGATCGAACGTTATTCCCATAATTATTTCTATTATGTTGGTAAGGGCTTTACGGCCTACGCGGTAAGTTTTCCTCTGGCAGTCTTGGTGAGTATTGCCTACTTAAAAAAAATCATCAAACGGGAGAATGCAAATTATAAATTGTTAGGACACTTGGCTCTTTGGTCGCTGATTATCTTTTTGGGTATGTCTGTTCCGGGGACCAAAAAAACCCGTTACCTGTTACCGGTGGTCCCCGCTTTGGCTCTGTTGGCGTCGTATGGGTTTGTTCAACCCGTTTGGGAAGATAGTTTTGCCCGGATCAAAACGGTATTTTTGAAAGGCTGTATTATTCTTCCCTTTGTAGCAGGGATCGCAACCGTGATAGTTTGTGTTCCCAATAAATTTTTTACTCCTCTTTCCCCCCTTTATGGGTTTATGGTTTTAATACCCTTGATCTGCCTCATGGTTTTTTATCTAAGGTCACTTCAAAAAACCAAAAAATCCGCCCTTACCCCGGTCACGATCATCACCCTGTCGGTGTTAGCTTTTCTTATTTTTAATCTGGGGATCATTGAACCCTATGTGTATTATAGGGAACGGACGCGCCCTTTTATCGAAAAGGTGGAATCGGAAGTTCAGAAACAACCCGGCCTCATTGCGTTCTATAAAATCGGTCCGGATGCGGAAGACATTAAATTTACGGCGAACTGCAAAAACTCTTTTATACCTGAATTTGTAAATAATCCGGAAGACCTTTTGCATTCCCTGCCGACAACCTATTTTATCGCCCGGGGAAATGTGTTTGATGGTTTGCCGGAAGAAATTAAACAAAAGATATCATTTCGTTCTTATGGAAATATCGGCCATAAACAATTTGTAGTATTTTCAGCAATAAGGGTGAAATAAAAAGTTTCTGGTGCCAATAATGGACGAGTTGCGAGATAGGATAGGACGGACCGGTACGGGTGAATAGAATCTGCCACTGTCAATTTGTGATGATGATTTTCCTTAGCTTGGGATTGGCAAATGTAAATCTCATAGCCCAGGAAAGCACTATGCGGAGGGAACCTAACCAATGTATCGCCGACTTAAATTTTGATGCATCCTGTACGAATGCAGAAGAGAAAGGTCTATTTTCCGATTTCATGCAGCCTTTTAAAGACTGGCCGCGCGAAAAGAAAGTGATGGCTCTCAATGTGGCCGCCGTCGGCGAGATTGCTGCCGTGGGGGCCATATCCTGGGAATACGGCAGCAGTTCTTTTCATTTTCAAAACGAAGGCTGGTTTAGTCGTGATACCAAATCCGGCGGCGCCGATAAACTTGGGCACGCCTTTGGCGCCTATGCTCTCACCAGTTTTTATAATCGTATTTATCAACATTGGGACTACTCCGATAAGGAGGCCATTTTGGGGGGAGCCCTGAGCAGTTGGGCCCAAATGACCCTGAGCGAGTTTGGCGATGGATTCAGTGCCGAACATGGATTCAGTTGGGAAGATGAGGT
>CAZNQT010000046.1:0-15546 GCA_964574885.1 uncultured Pirellulales bacterium | reverse complement strand
TAACAAGGTAGCCGTAGGGGAACCTGCGGCTGGATCACCTCCTTTCTAGGGATATCTAGACCTTCGGCGTCTAGCGATAGGCTCCGTTGGAAGATGTCAGCGCACTCTCGTTGCGAACACAACTGTTTCTTGGAATACTAAGCCCTGTAGGAAACCACAGGGCTTTTTTTATTTTTTTACTTGGTAAATTGGGTATAATAATTGGCTGTAAGATGAAAGATTATAATCTAATGATAAGGATTGAATAGTGCCGACAGTACTTAGAATTGGACCTTACCGGTTCTATTTTTTCAGCCATGAGCCTAATGAACCGGCACATATTCACATAGATCGAGAAAGGATATCGGCAAAATTCTGGCTTCAACCGGTACACTTAGCTCGCAATATAGGATTCAGTCCGAAAGAGTTGAATACCTTGCATAATTTAGTACAAGAAAACCAAAACGTATTATTGGAGGCCTGGTATGGGCATTTTGGCACTGACCGCTGATGAACGAGTAAAGGATGTTCATTTTTCGGAAGATGATTTGAGTGTGGATCTTTTTGACGGACGCACGATAACGGTTCCTCTGGTCTGGTATCCCAGGTTACTCAGCGCGAACGAAAAACAGCGTTCGAACTGGCAAACCTGTGGCGGAGGTTATGGCATCCACTGGCCGGATATTGACGAGGATTTGAGCACGGAAGGCCTCCTCCGCGGCGCACCGGCGCCCGGCGCCAATAAAACGAATCCGCCAAACAAGATTTGATTTGCATGATAATGGTGAGTTTTGAATTATGAGGATAAAATATTTTACCGATACGGATACTGCATTGGTGGAGTTTTCCTCCTATCCGGTAGCGGAGATCAAAGAGATAAACGAGAATATATACGTTGATTTAGACGCAGACGGCAACCTGGTGAACATGACCATCGAACATGCGAGCCGGCAGGTCAATATAGCTGAAGTAGCTTATCAACAAATGGAAAGTAAGAGTGCCTGAACAGCTAGACATTGTCAATATGCGGACACCTCGGTATTTGGCAGTTTTTATGATGAAGAATTCGAAAACGTTCGACTGTGTGACAGCGAAACGCAAAGGCGCTGAAAAGGTAATGAGCAACCTGCGTGATAAAAATGCACAGGAACAATTACATTACTGGGCCAAAGGGACGAAAGATCTAAAGTCACAACAAGAACGTCTCCGCAAGCAAGACCGGTGAAGCCGTCCTTGTCATAGCAGGAAGATGTCAGCGGACTCTCGTTGCGAACACAACTGTTTCTTGAACTGAAATACCCAGGCCTGTCGAATTTCCGGTTGGCCTTTTTTGTTTTTCCGACTTTGCTTCAGTTTTCTCCGTAAATTGCCAATCCCTTTCCAAATGGATTCCTCGGACTATCAGGTGAAAATGGATTGCCAGCGCCGAACGAATTGTTAATGCTGTCTGGAGAAAATGGATTGCCATAGCGTCCAAAAGGATTTGAAATCGAATCTGGATCGTATGGATTACTGCTAAGCTTACCTCTATAATTGCCCTGACTATCATATAGTTTTGGGGTATTGATTGCGTAAGGATTCCGTACTGAATTAGGACTAAATTCACTTCCATATTTTCCAAATTGGTTACTGATACTGTCGGGATGAAACGGATTTCCTGCTCCAAATGGATTTCTTGTGGAACTGAAATTAAATTCATTTCCGCCCAACTGCCCTAAGTATTTACCGTTTATATTCTTGTTACTCAAATTGATAGTATCATCGTAAAAAACAGTCTCAACTTCTGGAATAGTGGAAGTTTCCCATATGATTGAGTCAATATCTACCAGTGTGTTATTATCCAAATTAACATCAGAGTAGTTCATTGACAAATTACTTGAGATGCTATCGGTTATAGGTGAATTATTAATATTAGAGAATCCATATTCTATCTCATGGGAATTCGGATATCGAGCGAGATAAGATTTCGGGGGACTCTTGACCTGGGGATGGTTTTTCAGCATCCTGAGATTAAATTGTACGTCTTCTTGTTGAAGTGTAACATAATTTGAGGTAATATTTACTAATACGCAATCCGCTATTTTTTCACCAAGTCTATATGCCTTGCCGTCGATTAATGCTAAAGGTTTATCTCCAGTTATCAAGCCTGTTAATTTGTGTGTAGATAAGAACTTAGCTAATGATATTGAATTCTTAAGATTACGTACTTTCCCTTCAACAGTACCAGACTTTTTCATGACATTTATCAAGCTTACAAGTTCGTTGCTGTCGATATGACGGGCAAGATAACATTCGTAATTTTTTAATATCGGTTGTATCTCATCAATGGGTATTTCTTCATTTGCTGCTATTGAAAAATATCCATTTTGAGATAAACTTTTATTATTCTGAGGGTCGCTTTTAGTAGTGGAGCCATTTTGGTATTTGCCATACTGAAAAAATAAGATCGATAAAGTTCCAATACCTGTAGTGATTAAAACGAGTCGTATAAATATTTTCTCTACTTGGGTAAATTTATCCTTTGATTTTTTCTGAGGATTCATAACTTGTACCCCTTTATATTTCACTTATTGAGCCGTATCGAATTGTTTTGAGGAGAACTTATACTAAATGGACTTGGTGTACATTAGTTTAGTCTCCTCAAATTTAACATGATTTTCTGCATCAAATAAAGCATAATTCACGCCATTCGCTACTGAGCTGTTATAGGATACTCCATCATAACCAGCAGCATTTATTGCTTCGGCGATTATCTGAGTAGGTATATAATCTATTGTATTATCCGGTTTTACAATAGGTGTGGAAAAAGCGCGATCGATCCATCGCCACAAATATTTTTCATGTTTGGTGTTTGTGAGTGGTATTTTATTATTTAGGTGAGTCAACGGCCAAAGTAGGTCAAGATCATGTACAGTTCCATCGAAATTGTTTACAGAGAAATCAGCTAATCTTACGTCACGGAGCAACGAAAGACGTGCCACGCTGATCTCTTGGCCTCGCCAAGGCTGAACTTCTGACATTGCTGTTTCCGGATCAGAACTTACATATAAAACTGGGATTCCCTTAACATTAATCCGCCCATCCTTCGCTTTATCAACAGGGGGCGCTCCCATTTCTTGAATGGAAAAAACTTCTATTGTCCAATCGTCGTTTCCAACAGGGACTTCTTTCCCTCCCAGGCGGGCACGCCAAAGATTTGTTTGTTTAGTAAGGGCTGTAGTCCTTTTTTCTCGTGCACTCACAAGAAGTTTGTCAAGAAAATCCCTGGTTTCCTCCGAGAAAATGTATCGTCTTTCTTCTCGTACTTCACGTGAAAAATTAAGGAAGTTATGCCATTTTAGTGATTCTACCATTGTAAAACACCTACGTGTTATTAAATTGGTTTTGATTACAATTTATTTGTGCGATCTTTATCTCTCCGATAAAAAATCTGTGGACAAATCATTGAGAGTGTCTGATAATACAAATTTCAACGAATGATGAATACGCAGCAGCCTTTATCTTATGAAGCAAACAGTTATCGGTCTTTGTATGTCTTACAAATAAAATCCACAGTTTTTTATACGAACCATTTTTGTGACCTTATATGATCTCAGTAATGCCATCGGCAATTTACTCAGCCCAGATAAGAAAATTGATAGGACTGCTAGTGGATATTAAAAGGGCGACCCCGTGGTGGCACCCCTGCATTCGGGTATCATATCGTATTGGTATGGTGTTGGCCTCCGACACTGCTCCGGGGGCTAATCTTTGTAATTGCCATGGACAAACGGGCAATAGTTGTGATAGAACTAATTTGTCCATGTCTCCCTGTCATGGTGTTCATCCCCCTGTTGACACAAGGGGCTAAAATGGCGAAGATGTGTTTGAGGTAGAACATGGAAAACAGAAGTAATAAAGATAATCCAATAAATCCGGAGCAGAAAGATTCTGTACAGGCGGCGCGGGAGTATGGGATTGATGTCGCTATGTTGATCGATAATCTCAAGCGCAGTCCGGCGGAGCGTATTCGCAGACATCAGATCGCCCTGGAAACGATGGAAACATTACAGCAGGCACAGCGAGTATGAAAAAGGATTTTATAGGATTGCTGGAACGACTCGTTCGGACGGGGGTGGATTTCGTGTTAGTGGGAGGATTCGCAGGGGTAGTTCACGGCTGTACATACGTGACTCAGGATATTGATATCTGTTGTGATTTTGCCGGGGAAAACCTGCTCCGACTGCAACAAGCTCTATCAGAGACGCATCCGGTACATCGTATGACACTAGGGCGTAAGAAACTGGAATTGAACGAAAAGAATTGTAGCGATTTTCAGAATCTTTATCTGGATACGGATATTGGTCAATTGGACTGTTTAAGTTTTATTGACGGGGTGGGTGATTTTGAGCACATAAAAAAAGCATGTGTGACAATCCAAGTTGCAGATATGCAAATCAAGGTATTAAGCCTTGACACTTTGATTGCATCCAAGAAAGCCCTGAATCGCCCTCGTGACAATGAAGCAGTTCGACAACTCGAAGCCATCAAGGAATTGAATAAGCACAATCATGATTAGCCTCCGGATCTGTTACGGGAGTTTATGTGTTCTTCCCGCCATGCTTAAGAGTACTTAAGCATGCCACCCTATTTGTTTAGAGTTCATCGGGGAAACAGGTATGCACAGCATACCCTACTTTTTATTTAAAATATTTGTCGGCGAAGTTGAGGTATTGGGTCCAGTCGTACTCGGTAAGGTTGTGGCTGCCGTTGCGGACGTGGTAGCCGATGTAGCCTGTTTGGGCGGGGGTGTCCAACGGGGGCATGTCTTTGACGCCAAGACCTTTCTTATGAAAAAGTTTATAAACCGGTTCGGCGTATTTGCAGGAAAGGAACTCGCCGCGGGGATCGGCCCAAAGGTCCTGATCGGCGCTGGCGACATAGACGGGTCGCGGAGCGATTAAAGCTATAAGCATGTGCTGATCGAAGGGCAGGGCGGCTTCGTGGTTGTTGTATTTTTTAAAATTGTCGCAGAACCAGTGAGGAAAACTTTTATTAATGCGGGCAACGGTTTCGCCGTAGGCCCGTCGGCTCAGGGCCGCGCCGCCGCAGCCGGAATCGTTGGAGATGACGATGGCGAAGCGTTCATCTTCGGCGCCGGCCCAAAGAGAGGTTTTGCCGAGGCGGGAATGACCGAGGACGGCGACATGATGATGATCGATGTCGCTATCGGTTTCGAGATAATCCATCGCCCGGCTGAGCCCCCAGGCCCAGGCAGCGATGGAGGCCCAGGCGTCGGGAGCGCGTTTGCCGTCGATGAGTTTGTCAAAGACGGGATGAATGCCGTTTTTAAAGACGTCGTGGAAATCGGGATCGATATCGCCGTAATAGATGGTGGCCAGGGCATACCCGCGTTTGAGAATCAGTTCGAGGGGGAATCGCGAGGCGGCGCGTCCGCGGGATTCTTCGTTGGCTCGATTTTTCGCCACACCTTCACCCCTCTGGCGCATCCAGGATTGTGAGAGCTTGATCCCGGGATCGGCGTGAATGGTTTGGTTGCCGCCGAAGTTGAGAATGAGAAAAGCGGGGACGGGTTTTTTCCCGTTGTTAGGTAGATAGATTAACAGATCAAAGGCAGGATCATCTTTTTTCCCGGTGGGATTGATAGTAATCTGTTTGCGCGTTGCCAATCCGTTGAGGGCTTTGGGGTCGTTATCAAATTGTGTGAATGTCATATTTTTCGGCCGACCGACGGGCGCGCGACCGTACATTTGGGAACGGAACAATTCCAGAATTTCCGGCCGACGCCTGCTTTGCCAGGTTTGGGCATTGGTAACTTTAGCGCCGTCGCTCAGCGCCAGAGGATTGGGCAGCGTATAAGCCGGTACTTTACTTTCGTCGTAAAGCGTGGTAGGCCGACTCTTGGTGAGTTTGGCAACCAGTTCGGGATTGGCCTGCCAGGTCTCCTGTGCATAGCAGGATGACATAAGAAATAAAAACGCGATCAAAACGAGTCTGTTATTTTGAGACGTGATGGAATGAAACATAAAACAGCTCCTTTTTCTTGATAAATCCATGCAGGGCCCAGAGGACCGTGTCACATAAAAAACGCTTAGCATAAGAATCAACAATTCATCATATAGTATGCGATGATACTTGATATCGTCAATATTTTTATTGAGGGAGGCATTCGGTATTTCACGGCTTCAATCTCCTTGACGGCAAAAACCTATCGGGTACAATACATCAAATTGCGAAAAGGAACCATAAAGTAAACTCTAGCAGACGGAGGTTGAAGTATGGATCGTAGAGGATTTTTAGCGACGGGGTTGGCGGCGGGAGCGGCAGCGGTGTCAGCGGCTCAAGGGATGCAAGAAGTAGGCAGGGCGTCGAGTTCAGGGAAATTTAAATTAAAATATGCTCCCTCTTTTGGTCAGTTCAAACAAAATGCCGGCAATGATTTGATCGATCAGATCAAGTTCATGTCCGATCAGGGGTTTCGGGCCCTGTTCGACAACGGTCTCATGGGCAAACCCAAGGACGTGCAGGAGAAGATCGCCCGGGAACTGGAGAAGCGGGGTATGGATTTGGGGCCGTTTGTCTTGTACGCGGACTTTGGTAAAAAATCATTTGTTACTCGCGATAAAGAAATACGGAATATGCTGGTGAAACGAATGCACGAAGGAGTGGAGTGTTGCAAACGCGTGAATGCCCAATGGGCGATCGTCGTACCGGGAGCGTATGATACGAAACTGGCCTGGGAGTACCAAACGGCCAACTGTGTTGAAAACCTGAAGTACTGTGGCGAAATTTTCCAGGAGGCCGGCCGGATCATCGTCCTCGAGCCGCTGAATTATCATACGGATCATCCGGGACTGTTTCTGACCAAGATTCCACAGGCCTATCAGATTTGCAAAGCGGTGGCGATGCCGTCCGTGAAAATCGTCGATGATATTTATCATCAACAGATTACCGAAGGAAACCTGATTCCGAATATCGATATGGCCTGGGACGAAATTGCCGCGTTTCACATCGGCGACAATCCCGGTCGGAAAGAACCTACTACGGGAGAAATCAACTATAAAAATATTTTCAAGCATCTTCATAAGAAGGAGTATAACGGCGTACTGTGTACGGAGCACGGTCGCAGCCGACCCGGCAAGCAAGGTGAACTGAGAATGATCCAGGCATATCGGGAATGCGATGATTTCTAAATAATGACGAATAACAAACGCCCCGGAGGGCGGAACCCTGTAAAAGGGGGCTGTTTTGAACATTGGAGTTTTGGTCATTTGAATTTGTTTAGGATTTAGAATTTAGATATTAGGATTTATTCAAGAAAGGAAGTGCCGCGATGAGAAAAACACGGGGTAAGGTTCTTTTAGGTTTGGGAGCTGCCTTCGTATTAATTGTTGGAATGGGCTGTCAGGACGTACAGCAGATGACGGGAGTGGGCGTCATTCAGCCGGAAAAGAAAATGATGCTCTTTAATGGTAAGGATTTTACCGGCCTGGAGCGATTCATCCCGGATGCTTCGGTAAACGTTGATGACGTCTGGCAGGTGAAAGACGGCGTCATCCATTGCACGGGCAAACCGAGCGGATTTCTCCGTACGAAATCTGAATATGCCAATTATCATCTGCACGTGGAATGGCGTTGGCCGAACGAGCCGACTAACAGCGGCGTACTCCTGCACGCGACGGGAGAAAAAGAGGTTTGGCCTAAGTGTATTGAAGCTCAGTTGAAAATGGGCCAGGCAGGCGACCTGGTGCTGATGAAGGGCGCCGGCATCGCCATTTACGGTCAAATGCATCAGGACGCCTCGAAGAAGTATGTGATTATTCCGAAACGCCGCCCCAGCAGCGAGCAACCGCCGGGCCTTTGGAACGATTATGATATTTACTGTCAGGAGGGTAAGATCGATTTATACGTGAACGGCATACTGCAAAATGAAGGCGCCCAAGCGACGCTTACGTCCGGCAAGATATGTTTGCAGAGCGAAGGTTCGCCGATTGAGTTCCGCAATATCTACGTGGAGCCGGCGTATTGATTAAACCAAATATTTCCGAGAGTGCCAAGGCCATCGTGGCCGTGTCTTCGTTATTTGTTCATGGTAAAACCGGCACGGCCGAAACCGCCGTGGCACTCTTGTAGGGTTATATTCCTTGCGAAGCCGGGATGAGTTCATTGGATTGGTGGCTACGGTAATAAGGAGGTTGATTGAAGTGAAAAACAAAAGGAAGAAAGTTAAAATCTCGCGACGAGAATTTTTAGGCGGTTCCGCCGCCGCGTCGCTCGCATTTACGATCGTACCGTCTCATAGTATAGGCCGGAACGGACAAACGCCGCCCAGCCGGAAGATTACACTGGCCGGCATCGGCACGGGAGGCCAGGGCGTCCAGGACCTGCTTATGTTTCAGCAGAATCCGGATGTGCAGGTGGTGGCCGTCTGCGATGTGAACCGTCGGGGCGACGGTTATCTGTCCTGGAATTGGAAGAGCGGGAAGGATCGGCGGGAAAGCGGGTGTGAACCGACACGACAGCTCATCGACGAAAACTATGCCCAGCAGAAACGATCCGGCTCCTATAAAGGCTGTTCTGCTTATAGTGATTATCGTGAACTCCTGGCGAAAGAAGACGTTGACGCGGTGATGATTGCTACGCCGGATCACAACCACGCCGTGATTACCATGGCGGCGCTGAAGAAGAAAAAACACGTGTACTGTGAAAAGCCGCTGACCCACACGGTGTATGAAGCGCGTAAGGTGGCGGAGGCGGCGCGGCAGGCAGGTGTGGCCACCCAGATGGGCAATCAGGGGCAGGCTTCAGAGGAAGCGCGTCTGACCTGCGAATATATCTGGGACGGCGCGATAGGTCCGGTACGTGAAGTGAGGGCTTGGTGCCGTAAACGGTTCTGGTCGCCGCCTGTGGGTTTCGAGCGGCCCAAAGAAACTCCGCCGGTCCCTGCCGGTTTGGACTGGAACCTGTGGCTGGGTCCGGCGCCGGTCAGACCGTATCATCCGGCGTACCATCCGTGGAACTGGCGCGACTGGTGGGACTTCGGCTCCGGCCAGATCGGTGATTTGGGCGCCCACAAACTCTCCACGGTGTTCAAGGCCCTGAAACTGGGACATCCCACCAGCGTCCAGGCATGCAGCACCCGGTTCAGCTCGGAAGTATATCCGCACGGCGTCATCGCGTATTTTGATTTCCCGGCCCGGGGCGATATGCCGCCGGTCCGGTTGACTTGGTATCACGGCGGTCTCATGCCGCCCCGGCCCAAAGAACTGGAACCGCAACGCCGGATGAGCGATGTGACCTATATCGGCGATAAGGGACTATTGATGGGGCATCGACTGATTCCCGAGTCGAAAATGAAAGCCTATAAGAAACCGCCTAAAACGTTACCCCGCTCCGTCGGTCACTATAAAGAATGGATTGAAGCCTGCAAAGGAGGGCCCCCCGCCGGCTCGAATTTCGTGGACCATGCCGGACTATTAACCGAAGTGCTTCTGCTGGGCAATGTCGCCCTGCGCGCCGGAAAAAAACTTAACTGGGATGCTTCGCAATTCAAGGTCACCAACGACGACGGAGCCAACCGTTATCTCCACCGCGAATATCGTAAAGGGTGGGACTTGGATGGATAACGTGTGATATCATAGGATGAACCAAATTGTTTTTGATCACCAGGAAAAATTGGGAAAGGGATGTACGATGAGAAAAGATAAAGACAGTAAACTATCTCGGCGGGAGTTTTTAGGCGGTTCGACCGCGGCGGCCATGGCCTTTACTATTGTCCCGAGCCACGTCTTAGGCGGGCCGGGACGTAAAGCCCCCAGCGAAAAACTCGACATCGCCGGCGTTGGCGTCGGCGGTATGGGCAAAAGCAATGTCAGGGCCTGCAGTACGGAAAATATCGTCGCCTTATGTGATGTGGATCAGGCCTATGCGGATCCGGTCTATAAGAAATATCCCAAGGCGAAACCATGGACCGATTTCCGGCAGATGCTGGATAAACAAAAGAATATCGACGCGGTGATCGTCGCTACGCCGGATCATACGCATGCCGTCGTCGCCATGAAGGCGATGCAATTGGGAAAACATGTCTATGTGCAAAAACCTCTTACGCATAACGTCTGGGAAGCCCGCATGCTCACGAGAGCGGCGAAAAAATATAAAGTCGCCACCCAGATGGGCAATCAGGGGCATTCCGGCGAGGGGATTCGGCTGGTCTGCGAATGGATCTGGAACGGCGCCATCGGGAAAATCCGGGAAGTCCAGGCCTGGACGAATCGACCCGTCTGGCCTCAGGGAATTGAGTTGGATCGGCCCCAGGATAGGCCTCCGGTTCCTGCTACCCTCAACTGGGACCTCTGGCTCGGGCCCGCGCAGGTCCGCCCCTATCATCCCGCCTACCTCCCCAGTATCTGGCGCGGTTGGTGCGACTTCGGTACCGGCTCCCTAGGCGACATGGCCTGCCATATCATGGATCCGGTGTTCTGGGGATTGAAGTTGCGGTATCCGACGCACGTGCAGGCGTGCCACTCGACGTATTACAGCAAGATGTGGAAGTCGGAAGCGAAATGGGAAATCTATCCCCGGTCTTCGATCGTGCGGTATCAGTTTCCGGCGCGGTCGGAGATGCCGCCGGTCAAATTTACGTGGTACGACGGGGGTATGATGCCGGAAAGACCGGTGGAGTTGGCCGACGGTCTGCGAATGGGCGATAGCGACGGCGGCGTATTGTTTATCGGCGAGAAAGGAAAATTGATGTGCGGCTGCTACGGCAAGAGCCCTCGTTTGTTACCCGACGCCCTTATGAAAGCATACAAGCAGAACCTGCCGCCGAAAACGATCCCCCGGATTCCCGGCGGACTGGGCGGACACGAGCAGGACTGGGTACGGGCCTGCAAAGGAGGACAACCGGCAAGTTCGAACTTCGACTACTCGGGCCCGCTCACGGAAACGGTAGTTATGGGGAACCTGGCGATACGCAATGCCGGCAAGGTTCTGCAATGGGACGGCGAAAATATGAAAGTCACCAACGTAGAGGATGCCAATAAATACGTGCGACGGGAATATCGCAAAGGCTGGGAACTGGAAGAGATTTAATCCTGATGGAGTGTAGTGCGATTTCTAGTATCATAAATCATAACTGGAGAAGGATTACATAATGAAAACCAAAAAGAATCGAAACATTTCACGTAGAGAATTTGTGGGAGGCGCCGCCGCTTCGATCGCGGCATTTACCTTTATCCCCCGAAGTGTAATAGGACAGGCGGGTAAAACTCCTCCCAGTCAAAAGCTGAATATCGCCTGCATAGGCTGCGGCGGTATGGGCGCCAACGATATCCGAAGCGTCAGTTCCGAAAATATCGTGGCCCTGTGCGACGTGGATGCCCGGCGCGCGGCGGATACGTTCAAACGCTATCCCAAAGCGAAGAAGTATCGCGACTTCCGCGTCATGCTCGAAAAGGAAGCGAAGAACATCGACGCCGTCACGGTATCCACTCCGGATCATATTCACGCCGTCGCGGCCATGATGGCGATGAAAATGGGCAAGCACGTGTACTGCCAAAAACCGCTCGCGCATGATGTATCGGAAGTGCGGAAAATGACCGAAGCGGCGCGAAAATACCAGGTAGTAACGCAGATGGGTACGCAGATTCATGCCACCAACGGTATGAAACTGATGGTAGAGATAATTAAAAGCGGCATGATCGGTCCCGTACGCGAAGTGCATATCTGGAGCGGTAAGAAATGGGGCGGCGGAACGCGTCCGACGGACACCCCGCCGGTGCCGCCGGAACTGGACTGGGACCTCTGGCTCGGTCCGGCGCCGCAACGGCCCTACAATCCCGTCTATCTGCCGGCCAACTGGCGCAAATGGTGGGATTTCGGCACCGGGACCTTAGGGGATATGGGTTGTCATATATTCGATCCGGCGTTTTGGGCGCTGGATTTGAGATATCCGAATTCCGTGGAAGCGCATCCGGGCCCCTACAACCAGGAGACCTATCCGACGGAGTTAGAGGTTCGGTATGAATTTCCGGCGCGCGGGAAGCTGCCGCCGGTTACTCTGACCTGGTACGACGGCGATTGTAAACCGCCCCGGCCAAAGGAATTGGAAGCCGAACGCAAGCTGCCCGGCCAGGGCGGACTCTATGTGGGCGAGAAAGGTACGATTTTATATCCCCATGTGGGCGCCCCACGCTTGATTCCGGAGTCGAAAATGAAAGGCTTTAAGGCGCCGAAGCCCTTCCTGCCCCGCGGTATTAATCACTACCAGGAATGGATCAATGCCTGTAAAGGCGGGCGTAAAACGCTTTCGAACTTTGATTACGCCGGCCCCTTAAGCGAAAGCGTACTTCTGGGTAACGTCGCGATCCGCGCCGGTAAACGCTTTGCCTGGGACGGGGAGAATATGAAAGTGACCAGTCTCCCCGAAGCCAACCAGTTCCTCCAGCGCAAATACCGTGAAGGCTGGACGCTATAACTTAGTATCTAAACGTGGTACAATTTATTCAAATATGCCCACGTGCGCGTAGGCAGGGCGCCCAGCACGGCTGACACAGCCGTGGCACACTTGTAGGGCACCCAGCGAGAAAATGGCGAATGAAGAAATTCGAATGATGAATCAATGACGAAGAGCGAATGACGAATAAAGAGTATGCCCACACGCGAGGAGGCAGGGCACCCAAAGTTGGCGCCCAAAGAGCCACCCCCAAGCTCGAAGACTAGCTTGGGGACGCTACCCAATTAGCGATTATGAAATTCTAAATTATAATTTCTAAATCCTAAACAAATTAAAATGATTGAAATTCAAATGTTCCAATCAAAGATATTAAGAAGTTAGAACAATTGGAAAGGAATTATGACTTAAGTCAGGAGGTTTGTTCAATGAATTTCTATCGACGGGTATCCAAGTGGGTAGTTTTTTGTGGTGTATTATCCTTTGCGTTTTTGTTCATCACGTCCAACAAAATGGTTCCAGGCGCCCAGACGCCTAAAGAAGAAAATTTTATCCCGGTGGAAAAAAACCTGTCGCCTCAATGGATCGCTTCTTTATACAGCCGGGGCAGCCGTCGGATCTATCAGGGCAAAGAGCTGGAGAAAATCGGCATGCCGATCTGCGGGATTGCCACCGGCCAATTATACTTGTGCGGCGACGGTACGCTGGCCCATTGGGAAATCTTCAATCACCACAAGTTTTCCGGATATGGTTCGCACAACTATCTAAATCAAAAATTGCTTCGTCCCGTGGATCAGGGCTTTGCCGTTCTGGTTCAAAGCGGGGGAGACGTTACGGTTCAAAGGTTAAATAGCCGGGATTTCCCGGACGTTCAGTTTATCGGCGAATATCCCATCGGCTGGGTGAAGTATCGCGATAAGCAATTCCCGGTTTCCGTTGAGATGGAGGCTTTTTCCCCGTTTATTCCCCTGAACGCTCCGGATTCCGCTCTGCCGGCCACGGTATTTCATATCACGGTGAAAAACGAATCTGATAATCCAGTAGAAGCATCCCTTCTGGGTTGGCTGCAAAACGCCGTGGGCATCAATTCCGCGCAAAACGGATTATATGCTCTGCACCGCAGCCGTATTGTCAACGAAAAGCGGCGCACTATGATACTCCATTCGATCCAAGAGAATCCGCAGAAGCCGCAGGCTCTACGTGCCTCGCAGGTATTTGCTGATTTTGAAGGACCGGATTACGGTGCCTGGAAGGTCGAAGGCCAAGCGTTTGGCCGGCAACCCGCTAAGGGAACCCTGCCCAATCAGAATCCGGTCAGCGGCTTTCTCGGCAAAGGTCTGGTCAATACCTATCTTTCCGGCGACGGACCGCATGGGACGCTGACGTCGCCGGAATTTACCCTGGAAAGAAACTGCATTAATTTCCTGATCGGCGGCGGGAGTTACAAGGGGCAAACCTGTATGAATCTTCTGGTGGGGGACAAGGTCGTACGTACCGCCCAGGGACGCAATAACGAAAAACTCGAATGGCACTGTTGGGATGTATCGGATTTACAGGGTAAAAACGCCAAACTGCAAATCGTCGATAATTATTCCGGCGGTTGGGGGCACATCAATATCGACCAGATCGAGTTCGCCGATGAACCCAAATCGGTGGCCAAACTCAGCGATAACTTACCGGATGACGGTACCTTGGTTTTAATGATATCCAATCCCGCAAGGGTAAGCCTATCCAACAAGGTCGTAACGAAGGTAAAGCAACACATAGGCGATCTCAATTTTGACCCGGACATCCGATATAACGTGCAAACGAAAAAGAGTACGGCTCTCGCGACGGAGTTTAAGACGCTGGCTCCGAATCAGGAATATACCTTCACCTTCGTACTGAGTTGGCACTTTCCCAACCACCCGCACGGTCATGAATACGTGAATCGTTTCTCCGATGCCGCCGCGGTCGCTCACTACATCCTGGATCATCATGAACGATTATCCGGCCAAACCCACCTCTGGCACGACACCTATTACGACAGCACCCTGCCTTACTGGCTGTTGGATCGTCTGCACTCGACGGTCAGCAACCTGGCGACCGGTACGACCCAATGGTGGCAGAACGGACGATTCTGGGCCTGGGAAGGCGTCGAGTGTTGCCCGGGGACCTGCACGCACGTCTGGAATTACGCCCACGCGGCAGCGCGATTGTTTCCCCGACTGGAGCGCTCCGCCCGGGAGATGCAGGATTTTGGCGCCGGTTTCGATCCCCGCACCGGTCTGGTCGGCTTCCGGAGCAACCGCGCGTATGCCGCCGATGGGCAATGCGGTACGATTCTCAAAACCTACCGCGAACATCAAATGTGTGCCGACGATGCGTTTCTGCGCCGGAACTGGTCGAAAATTAAAAAAGCGTTGGAATACTCGATTACCCAGGACGGCAACGAGGACGGCCTGATCGAAAATTCCCAGCACAATACCTTCGATATCAGCTTTTTCGGCGCCAATACCTTTGTCGGTTCACTCTATCTGGCGGCCTTGCGGGCCGGCGAGGAAATGGCGCGCGAAGTCGGCGATATCGACTTTGCCCAACGCTGCCATAAGATTTTTTCCAGCGGCAGCCGTCTCTCCTGCGAAAAACTCTGGAACGGCGAATATTTCTTCCAAGACGTGGACCTGACCAAACATCCCCGGTTTCAATACGATGGCGGCTGCCTATCCGATCAGGTCTTCGGGCAGGGCTGGGCGCATCATATCGGGCTGGGATATATTTACCCCCGGCAGAATAATCGGAAAGCATTACAATCGGTATGGAAATACAACTGGGCGCCGGATGTCGGTCCTCATAATAAAGTGTACAAACCCGGTCGCATTTTTGCCGTACCGGGTGAAGGCGGATTGTTTACGTGTACCTGGCCTAAAAGCCGACACCTGGGTAATGATGCCGTTCGCTACAAAAACGAAGTCTGGACGGGCATCGAATATCAGGTCGCCGGCCACATGATTTGGGAAGGTTTGACCGACGAAGGTCTTTCGATCTGCCGCGCCGTCCACGAACGCTATCAACCGATCAAACGCAATCCCTGGAACGAAGTGGAATGCGGCGACCATTACGCCCGCGCTTTAGCC
>CAZNQT010000045.1:0-15701 GCA_964574885.1 uncultured Pirellulales bacterium | reverse complement strand
GGTGTGCCGAAGGTGATCGCTACGATTCAAACGGTGGAAAAAGGCAAACTCTGGCACAACAAACTCGAAAATCTCACCTGTCGCCTCAGCCATAAGACCACTTGTGTTTCCCCATCCGTCTATCGACACGCCGCCTCCAACATCCATATCCCGGAATCTCGCTTACAGGTGATCCCCAACGCCATCGACGCCAATCGTTTTGTTGATGCGGAACTGATCGATTTAGTGGAATTTGATCTTGATGCAAGTAAAACTACGCTAGTCTTCGTAGGCCGCCTGGACCCGGTTAAAAATGTGGATATTCTCCTGCAAGCCACAGCGCTGGTTTCTCAGGACCAGGATGTTCAATTATTGATCGTAGGCGACGGTCCGGAACGAGAGCGACTGGAAGCGCTTACCGCAACATTAAACCTGACGGATCGGGTGTGTTTCGCGGGCCAGCGTCTGGATGTGGAGCGGATTCTTAAAGCGGCGGATATCTTTGTGCTCCCGAGCCGATGGGAGGGGATGCCGATGGCCGCCCAGGAGGCGATGGCTTGCGGTCTGCCCGTGATCGCCAGTCGCACAGAAGGAATCATCGACGTGATCGATGACAATGCCACCGGCCTGCTCGTTACTCCCGGCAGCGCAGAGCAGTTGGCTCACGCTATCATACGGTTAATCCAAAATCCCACCCTGGCCCGGCAACTCTCTCGCGCCGCCCGGCAGAAGGCCCAACGCCTTTATTCCCTCGATTCCATTGTCCAGAGCTATTCCGAACTGTACACAAAGGTCAATTGTGGAACCTGTTAAGATGCGTCACATGGACCGTTCGGTTACGTTGTTTTTTACCCAGAGAATAAAATCCTCTAGCTTATATTTTCCGGCGGCTAAATCTAAAAAGACCTTTTCTTGTTCCTCAAAGGAGGCGTTAATTTCATAGCCATTCAAAATGAGAACCGTCTCCATCGCGGCGTGTCCGATACGCTTATTTCCATCGATAAACGGATGATTCATGACCAATAAAAAACATAGTACTGCTGCTTTTGTTATTATGTCAGGGTATAAATCCTGACCGTCATAAATTGCCCGTGGTTGCATTACGGCAGATTCTAATGCGCCAAGATCACGAATACCTGCCGCACCCCCCGACTCTTGGAGAATTCTACTATGAAGTTCCAGGACTTCCGATAAAGAAAGATAACGCATTACGCCAACCGTTTGTATAAATGCTTATTCTTTTCTAACACCCGTTTGACCGCGTTTTCAAAATCCGGATCGGGTTGTCCAATTAAATCTTCCACGGAGGCGGTAACTAATTGCTCGGGTTGAAGGCCGTACTTCTGGGCTTTTTCGCGTAAAAGAGACGCTTTAGCGTCTTCGATTTGAATCGTTATGTGAGTCATAATTGTCTTTCCTCTATCGGATCGCTCAACATAATACTATACAACATTTTCCAATAAGAACGCGACTTACCAGAAGATGATGTAAAGAATTACTGTCAGGATGCAGACGAAGAGGCCGAAATAAATCGAACCCTTGGACCAATTCATGGCGATCTTGGACTGCGTCGGCAGTTCAATGGTTTTATCCAACGGTTTCACTATGGTTACGACAGCCAATACGACTGCGATAGCGCCGACGGTAATCGCCATGCGATTCAGGAAGGCCATGTCGCCCCAGCCGAAGTACAGGATGCCGTAAATGATCGGGCTGAGAATCAATCCCAGTACGCCGCAGTTGCGCGGGGTTTTCTTAATGAACAGGCCAAACAGGAAAATTGTCAGTACCCCCGGCGAAATGAAGCCCTGGAATTCCTGAATATAAGCAAAGGCGCCTTTGAATTTGGGATTGGCCAACTGCGGCGCGATCAAACAACCGATCACCACGCACACCGGTACGCAGAGGCGGCCCACCCAGACAAGCCGGGCCTGCGTTGCCTGCTTGTTGAACCATTCTCGGTAGATATCCATCGTAAAGATGGTAGAACAGGCATTGAGCATGGAAGCGAGCGAACTGATGACCGCTCCCATCAAGGCTGCCAACACGAAACCACGGAGACCGTTGGGAGTGAGGTGACGGATCAATAACGGAAAGGCGCCGTCGTAGTCATAGCCCACTAATTCTTGTTTTTTCTCTACGTCGAATTTTTCTCGGGAGATGATGCGTTTCCAGAGCGGACGGTACTCGCCGGTAGCAAGATCCACAACTTCGGAATTGAGATCAGCAATGCTAAGTTTTTCCAGTCCTTTTTCATCCAACGTTTCTTTGAAGGCAGGATCCTTGTCCGCGCAGTACTCGGCAGTTGCCTTGCGTACTTCTTTCAGTTCGGCGCCGGGGGCGATATCCACGCCTAATACCACATCATTGAAGCGGAAAATCTTCTCCGCCGTTTCGGGATCAATCTCCGCAAAATCGCCGTCAAAAGGAAACACGACATTTGCCGTGGCCGGATTGCCCCTCACTTTCTCGAACGCCTCGAAAACCGGCGCATTGAAACGCTTATTGGTTCGAGCGTTTTCCTGCATTTTGGGCGCGTAGAGAGTAAAGGCTATGATACCGGGGATGCAGACGATAAAAGGAATTATCAGTTTGAGAAAAGCGGCGAACACAATCCCTTTTTGCCCCTGTGCCAACGCACTGGCGCCCAACGTTCGCTGCATGATGTACTGGTTCAGCCCCCAATAGTAAAAGTTGGGGATCCAGATTCCCAATAGTAGGGCCGTCCAGGGCAGAAAATCACTGGTCCGCGGCAGCACCATGTGCATCTTTTTCTCTTTCAGTTCGGCGAATTTTTCCCCGAAGGACGCATCCTCCCCCACCCCCAATGATTGCGTGACCTGGGCGGTATCGATTTGCTCGTAATGACTGGGTTTATCCAGAGCCATAAACGCCAGTATCATGATAATGGCGCCGCCGACGATCAGGGCCGAACCCTGAATCAAATCAGCCCAGGCGCAGGCCTTCAGCCCGCCGGCCATAACATAAACAGCCGCCAGGATTCCCACAAACCAGGAAAGTTTCGTTATAGTGATCGCTTCGTTGTTGAACATAGGCTCCAATACTTTGGCGCCCATATAGATCACGGCCGTGATGGTTACGCCGGCATAGATAATGACCATCAACAACGACATAATCAGACGAGCGTTATGATTGAATCGATATTCGAGATATTCCGGTATCGTAAAGATCCCGCTGCGGAGGAACTTCGGCAAAAAAAAGAACGCCACCACGACCAGGGTGATCGCGGCGATCCACTCGTAACTGGCCACGGCCAGCCCGATCGAGTTCTTGGCGGCCTGGCCTGACATCCCTACAAACTGCTCCGCCGAGATGTTCGCGGCGATCAGCGAAAAGCCGATCAGCACCCAATTCAGACCACGACCCGCCAGAAAGTAATCTTCACTGGTCTTCTCCTTGCGGCTCTTGGAAAGCCCCAGACCGATCACGCCGCAGAAAAACACTACAATGATAATGACGTCGAGATAATTCAGTTCCATAATACCGGTTCCTCAATAATATAGATGAAACATTCCACTGGATTAGAAATCCACGTATCGCAGCCATCTTGTCGGGGATTGTATCCCCGCCGGTTTCGACGTGCAAGCGGAAAACGCTTCGGTTCCCAGGGACATACGCTACACTATCGTACAGCTTTGGCGTATCGCAATCGTCCGATAATGTGCCCTGTATCAACACTAATTTTCCTATTCCGAGTGAAATTCCAGGGAAAATCGCGATTTTTATTCCCAAGTTGCTCTGCCAAACGACCGATATTACCAATAATCAGGGCGAAAGGACCTGGCCGCGGATCGGGGTCCTATTATAAAATAAATGAATGTACGTACCCTAGTGGGTTAGCCAGGGGAGAAAATAGATGTTAGAGATAACGGAAGTGCAGACTGCGAATAAAGATCTACCCATCGATCCGATGGATATTGACACAATGTTAGAGAAGGAATGGCTGCTGGCCAATCGTCGCGGCAGTTACGTCTCCGGTACCGCGCTCGGCTGTAATACGAGGCGATATCATGGTCTGTTGATTGCTGCTTTGCAGCCGCCGGTACAACGCATCGTCACCCTATCCAGCCTGCTCGAAACCGTTCAGGTCGATGAGTCGAAATATGAATTGGCCAATTTTGAATTCTCCGATCGGCTTCATCCCCAGGGATTTCGCTTTCTCAAAGAATTTCGACAGGACGCCGGCGTGCATTTTCGCTATGAGTTGCCGGAGAATCTCACCGTGGAAAAATCGATCTACCTGGATCATGAGCATGATCTGGTAGTTGTTAGTTATGAGTTTGACGGTCCGGCGCGGCCGATCCGGTTTTCCATAATGCCGCTGCTGGCCATGCGCGATTTTCACTCGCTCCAATCCTCGTCCGCTTCCCTGACCACCGAGCAAACGGACGACGCCGTCACCGCTCGATTTCTCGATCCGAGCGGACCGGCGTTGCATCTGACCTGTCGTCAGGCCGCCTTCCAGCGCGGACCGGATTGGTGGTATTCCGTTCACTATCGGCGGGATCGCGAACGCGGGCAGGGCGATTATGAAGACGTCTGGGCGCCGGGCATATTCCTGGCCGAGATACAGGCGCCCGGCACGATCCACTTGGCCGCCGAGGCCACCAATGCCTTGCAGAGGCCGGGACCCATTCAGGTCGAGCCTGAGGAACTCATACAGAATTTGCAAACGCGACGACAGGGATTGCTGACACAGGCGGAGGCCATAGATGCCGAGGAGGAATCACTCGTTACGGCGGCGGATAATTTTGTCGTGCAGCGACGAACAAGTGAGACGCACGATTCCGCCACCATCCTGGCCGGTTTCCACTGGTTTGCCGATTGGGGACGCGATACGTTCATTGCGCTGCCGGGATTACTGTTAAGCACCGGCAGACATTCGGATGCCAAACAGGTTCTCCAGACCTTTGCCGCGGCCCTGAGCGAGGGAATGATCCCGAATTGTTATGATGATTACGGTGGTCAGCCGTCTTACAACAGTATTGATGCCTCCCTTTGGTTTGTCAACGCCGCCTATCAGTATCTGCACGCCACGGAGGATAAGCAAACCTTCGAGCAGGATTTATTCCCGGCAATCGCTCAGATCATTAAAAAGTATTCCCAGGGCACCCGCTTTGAGATTCATGCTGATAAGGACGGCTTGATCACCGGCGGTAATCCCGATACCCAACTAACCTGGATGGATGCTCGCTGCAACGGCATCAGTTTTACGCCCCGCCATGGCAAAGCCGTCGAGGTTAACGCGCTATGGATCAATGCCCTGCACATTGCCGCCGAAACTGCGCCTCAGAATTCGGACCGACAGCCATTCACCGAAATGGCGCAGAACGCCAGCACGAGTTTTGTGAATTTATTCTGGAACGAGCAAAATGGTTGCCTCAACGATTGCGTTTATCCCAACGGTTTCGCGGATGCCGCCATTCGTCCGAACCAGATCCTCGCCGTCTCGCTGCCCTTTTCGCCTCTGAACCGCAACCAAAAAACCTCCCTGCTTGCCGTCGTGGAAGAGCACCTGCTCACCCCCTATGGCCTGCGCTCACTGAGTCCGATGGACAGTCGCTATCAACCGCACTATCACGGCGACCAGTTCCAGCGTGATTCCGCCTATCATCAGGGCACCGTCTGGGCCTGGCTTATCGGGCCCTTCGCCGAGGCCTTTCTCAAGGTCAATGCCTTTAGCCCTCACGCCCGCCAGCAGGTTGCGGAGATCATCCGCCCGCTCTTAAACCATCTGCATCGGGACGCCTGTCTTGGCAGCGTCTCCGAAATCTTTGACGGCGACTACCCCCATAAACCGCAGGGCTGCATCGCCCAGGCCTGGTCCGTCGCCGAACTCCTCCGCATCAAAAAACTCCTCCGTCAACCCTAATGATTTATTGTAGAGGCGACCCCGCGTGGTCGCCTTGATAACTAATCCACCAACTCTCGTTCTATATCTTCTAGTGATTTCCCCTTAGTCTCCGGCAGTTTGCGATAAATCACAAAAAAGCCGACCACGCAAATGGCTCCATACAACCAGAACGCGCCGTGTGCGCCTATCCCTTGTTTCAAATACGGAAACGTTAAGGTCAACACTATACACGCCAGCCACAGACTGGATACCGCGACCGACATCGCCGCCCCGCGTATCCGATTGGGAAAAATTTCCGCAATCAATACCCAGGTGATCGGCGCCAGCGACATCGCATAACACGCGATCGCCGTTACGACCAGGATCAGCATATACAACCCCGTACTGTTCAGAAAATATCCCAATCCTAGAATGGCGTAAATTCCCGCCAGACCTCCCGCCCCGATCAGCATGAGAATGCGCCGCCCGAAGCGATCCACCGTATGAATCGCCACGAACGTAAAGAGCAGGTTGACGATACCGGTTATAACGATGCTGAACATGATATCGCTCACCCCGTATCCCGCTTCGGCGAATACTTCCTGGGCGTAATTGAAGATCACATTGATACCGCACCACTGTTGAAAGACCGCTAAGAAGACGCCCAGGAGGACGATCTTCGATAATTTCGGCTCCAGCAGATCCTTGAAATTCACTTGCGCAATTTCTTCACTGGCCAGGGTATCTTGAATGTCTTTAACTTCAAGCCTTGCATATTCTTCACCGCCCACCCTTGCAAGAATTTTCGTCGCTTCATTGTCCCGGCCGTATTTCAACAACCATCGCGGACTCTCCGGTACGAAAAACATCAAAACAAAGAACGATAAAGCCCATACCGTCTCCGCCGTGAACATCCACCGCCAGCCCCGCTGACCGTTCCAGGTCTCCACCAGATAGCGGCTCATGATGTTCCCATCCTCGAGTTCTTTTGCTTCTTTCTGCTTCTCGTTCGTCGGTTGATACCAGCAGAGGTCTGTAAATTCCCGCTTAACTTTATTCAGGGCATCCCGGTCAACAATTTGTTCCGCTTCGTGTGTTTTCCTTGACCAATCTATATCAGGATTGCTTTCGTGAGCCTTGCTAATGGCGTTCGGATCAACCAGCAGACGAATATCTTCCGAGGTCGGAACCTTTTCCGCTATCTGCCAGTTGACCAATTGAGCCAATAAAATCCCGATCACAATGGTAAGCTGGTTGATTGAAACGAATCGTCCTCGCATCTTTGCCGGCGCCATCTCCGCAATATACATCGGCGATAGATTCGAGGCCAAACCGATACCCAATCCGCCCAGGATGCGAAAAAGAATAAAGGAAGTAAAACTCCAGGCCAGACCTGTCCCGATCGCCGAAAGCGTAAACAAAAATCCCGACAGGATCAACAACCGCCGCCTACCGAACCGATCCGTCAACATACCCGATAGTAACGCGCCGATCAGACAACCTGCCAATGCGCTGCTTTGCGCCCAGCCGCGCTGAAACGGCGTATTATCGCTGATACCGAAATACGGCTCATAAAACGGCTTCGCCCCTCCGATCACCACCCAGTCATACCCAAACAATAATCCCCCCATCGCCGCCACCAGACAGATCAACCAGATAAATCGCATGTGATAACGAACCCTATTATCAGCGCTGGACTTCATAGGCTTTGATTCCTTATAAGATCTGAGTTGTGGTTACATTTTCTTGGCGACTTTGTGTCTTGGCGTGAGACAGGTTATGGTTGCGGCCACAGGCGGAGCAACGCCACGCCGTGACGGGGAACCGTTCGTACAATTTCGTGATCGCAATCGACCAGTTCTTTCTGGCGCCAGAGATCTCTTACTCGCTGTTTCCCTTGTATCCCCAGTTCGGTCCAGGTCGCCTTGACTGGTGCTTCTACTTCACTCGTGTTAAACAGTCCCACGGCCCGCGACCCGTCGCTCAGTTCCTTTACCATCACGAAGCCATCCTCCGACTGTGTTACAATCCGACCCTGTTTGCCCAGTGGATCCTGGTCAATCTCGATCACTTCCGCATTGCATAGTACGTTGATCGTAAACGCATCCAGCTTCGTCATATCGCCGGAAAAGATCAGCGGCGCCGCCATCAGGGACCACATCGACATATATTGATACTGCTGATTGCCGCTCAGCGAAACAGGTTCCCCCTGGCCCATTTTGTGAGCGCTGCCGACCCAGCCGATCAGGATATAATCCGGATCGTTCCAGTGTCCCGGCTGAGCGTATTGATAATGCTGAGCGTTACTCAGTCCGATGCCCATGAAGCCCCCGGAAAGTCCTAGATCGCCCGTGGTCCGCCAGCAATTCCCATCCACGTCCGCGCCCCACTCCCAGACCTGATCCATCCCATACTGACACAGATTGTACACCACGTCCCGGTCGAGATTCTTTAGAATCTCTCCCATCAAAGCATAGGGCTTCATGTATTCATAACGCGAGCGATCGACCGCATACGGACGATACGAACACCAGTCGTATTTGAGAAAATCAAAACCCCACTCGGCAAACGTCATCGCATCGAGTTGCTCGTGCTGATAGCTTCCCACGTACCCCGCGCAGTTCCAGGGTCCCGGCGACGTATATATGCCCGCCCGCAGCCCTTTACTGTGAATGTAGGCCGTCATCCCCTTCATATCCGGAAATTTCTCGTTGGGCAGAATCCGCCCGAATTCATCCCGATATGGTTCATCCCCTTTTTTCTTGGACCAGCAGTCGTCGATGTTGACGTACATATATCCGAAGTCCGCCATCCCGGAGTCGATCATCGCGTCCGCCGCTGCACGCATGACTGCATCCGACACCCGAGCATAATGGATATACCAACTGTTCCAGCCCATTGGCGGCGTCAAGGCCAATGTATTCCCGACCACCAGTTTGAATTCCCGCTGATCGGCGCCGGAGGAGTTTTCCGCCTTGAAGGTTATCTGATACTCACCGCGTTTTCTGGGCGATCTCCCCGTAATAATTCCCGTCCGTGAATCCAGAGCCATCGTTTCCGGTAGATTCTCCGCGGCAAATTGCATCGGCCTCGTTCCCGTTGCCGGGATTCGATAGATAAACGGATTGCCCGGTCGAGTCCCAAACACCTTCGGTCCGTTGATCTTAGGTTCGGGACCGGGTTTGGGCGTCAAAATCACTTTAGGCTCCGCCGGTTTATCCACTGCTGTCGGCCCCTTCCCTCTATAAGTAATAAACGCATCCGCGTAGTCCGCATGATCGTAAGCAATCCCATCCCCCGCTCCGGTTACGCTCAGTACGAGTTGCCGGACGCCCTGCAGTTTTAGATCGACTATTCTTGCCGGCGCCCCTCCCTTCATCACGCCGCTGTCGAACAGCTTCTTTCCATCGCCATAGATTCTAAATTGTATCGACCCCTTATCTCCCGTTTCGTCATCCACGCCGACCTGAGCGTAAAATCGCTCCGCCTTGCCATCCAGTTCCACGTACATTACGCTCGGCGCATGCGAGCCGACGCCCTTCTCGAACGTCTTCCCGCCCAGCGTCAATGGTTTCTTCTCGATGCTCTTGTTCGCCACCGCCTCCCCCCAGCCCACCGACATCTTCGAAAGATCCAGCGCAGACAGCCACGCCTTCTGCGCCTCCGCCGCCTGAACCAATGAGTGTGCACAAATGACCAGCACGACGGATACCAAAACGACGATGAAACCCGCCGACGCCATCGTAATCTTCCCGCTTCGAATGTTCATCCCATATACTCCTTTCGTTAAAGAAACATAATATGCTAGCGGATGTTACAGTATATCGCAAGTGTTCCACTAATGAAAGAAGTGAAGTGGATGGTGGTGGGAGTCTCCGCGTTATATATGGCACTCTATCTCTCTAAGGACTGCCGATCCTCGATGCTTTATTTTTCTCCTACATCTCCGGGATTTTGATTTGGTATTTTTGTATCTTTTCTCCATACCTCCTTACTACTCCATCCTTCGTAGCGACCCAGAATCCACCGCTCCAACGCCCATTCCCCATAATTCTCCCTCTGAATGTATCCCACAATACCTTCTGGCCGTTGCGCCGTATTTGATATATCTCGCTAAAGCCGTCCGGATGTAATGTGATCCAGATCCGATGGTTCTCGAAAGCGAATATTCCCGGGATGGTATTTTCAAACTGATATTTATATGGACCGCATTCTAAACGAAAAATCCCTTCGTTGGTCTCGTAGTCCTCTTTGTAAGTTAATACCGGCCCGTCGTCGAAATTCCCCTCCAGATATTTTCCTGCCAGTATTCCTTCATATCTGTCCAGACGATAATTCCCGTCCGTCTGGAATTGCAACCGGTACATATCATCCTTAATCTGCAAAATGGCCTGGTTCTCATCCCGAAAAATAACGAATCTCGCGTATCCCTTAATGCCGTAGGAATCCGGCAATCTTTGAGAGTACGTCTGACCGGTCTTTTGATTCAGAAATACCAGAAATCTTTGTTTCGTATTCCATACACTCTTTGAAAACACAAACCAGGGATTCGATGTCGCGGTTATCATATACACCGTACAGTCCGCACTATAACGGATAAAGATATTATCCCCGCCTTTCCAGATCCAGCGGCGGGTTTTACGTTGGGGGTCGATACCGTATATCCCCCGAAAGGAAACTACGAATATTTCCTGGGTTTCATTATCGTAGGTTAATTCTATGGGCCTTTCCGCATGGTAATATTCGTCGATATCCAACTCCGGAAGATTCCAAAATCCGATGTTCCCGTGTAGCTTCCAGAAAATCCTGTGTTTCGCAGGCCATAACAATCGTTCGGTCATGATCTTCGGAATATTTTTAATATATTCATTTGGATCGTAATGTAGGGCGGGCTGTAAAACCTGATGTCCGGCATAATGGTTTGGATCCGCAAAATAGTAAAGGTGGGTTTCTGTCTCCAATTTTGGTTTCGGCCCGAAAGTGCGTCGATACGCGATATATAAATCATGCGCCTGATGCGGGTTCATTTGTTTGACGATATTGTATTCCCGCGCCGCGTTCTCCTTCTCGCCAGATCGGATATAACTCCGGCACAACCAATAATGGTATCCTATCTGATGGGGAAATTTCGCAACCGCTTCCTGGAAATATTTTTTACATTCCCCATAGTCTTTTTTCCACCATAGCGCCCAGCCTAAATTATAGATTGCCCTGGAATTCTCAGGATCGATTTGTAAAGTCTGCTTAAGTAAAGTTATGGCGGATTCATATTCTTTGAAATTGATATGTATAGTAGCTAACATAGTGCGTGCCATAATAAAATTCGGATCGATCTCTATGGCTCGGGTTAAAGCGGCCCGGGCATCCCCATACTCTCTCTGTTTCATGTATATATATCCCAAGCCACCATAAAAATTCGGTTCTTCGAGATCTTGTGGTCGGAACATTTCCCATTTCTTCAATACCTCAGAGTAGGGAGGAAAGTCATCATAATCATACGTATCGTTAGGATCGTTACGCTCATCCATTTTTTCTTGGATGTA
This sequence comes from uncultured Pirellulales bacterium, assembly GCA_964574885.1. Classification (GTDB taxonomy): domain Bacteria; phylum Planctomycetota; class Phycisphaerae; order Sedimentisphaerales; family SM23-30; genus JAFGFX01. Next base: position 4,325 of record CAZNQT010000045.1, on the reverse strand, counting down.
TTGGTTCATCTGCTCCGCATACGCCTCAATATCGTATGTAATCTCGTTGGCTTCGTCTGTCTTGGTGCTGCGTTCGCTGGTGCCCTCTGCAGGGATGGCCATCCCCGACCCGATCATGGTAAAGAGCCAAAATGATAGTAACGACATCCTCATTTCTCGACCGCCTTTCCCGGCGTTTACATCGTATGTCTTTGATATTGTAACCTGTAATACCGTCTTGTATATTGTACCGGCCCAACGGGTAGGATGCCATAACAAATCGAATGACGAAAGAGATTCCGAGCGGGCAATTATGAGATATCATAGATACAAATTATATTTACATCCCCTGTAAAGTTGCCCCGGCGAAAATGGGTTTGTTTTGTAAAAAAGGGGGAAACAAGGTAAGTCCCTGATTTTACGGGGCTTACAGGGTCCACGGGGCCCGTCGCGGGCGGCTGCGCAGGCGGTTCGCTTCCGGGTCGTTGAGGAATTCTTCCTTGGCCGGATTCCACTTCAGGGGGCGCTTCAACTCGTAGGCGATATTGCCCAGGTGGCAGACGGTGACGGAGCGGCAGCCGATCTCGATGTCACAGATCGGGCGCGAGCGTTTTCGCATCGCCTGGAGGAAATCGGCGTAGTGGTTGGGGCTGTTGTATAAATGGACCTCGTTGGGCTTGATTTTCTGCTGGGCCAGGCTTTCCGGCCAGGTCTTCAGATGCCCGCGATTGACTTCGACCTTGCCTTTATCGCCGATGAACATAACGCCGTTGGCCTTATCCTCGCGCGACATGGTGACGCCGTTGGCGTATTTGTAGGTGAGCGCTTTGTATTCTTTACCGTCGGGGGGGATGATCTCCACGGGACCGGTTTCGTCCATGCCGAGACCCCACTGGGCAATGTCGAAGTGATGAGCGCCCCAGTCGGTCATGCCGCCGCCGGAGTAGTCACGATAGTTACGCTAGTGGGGGAAGATGTCTTTACTGATGTGGGGAGAAAGTTCCGAGTTGTAGGGCCTCATGGGGGCCGGACCGAGCCAGCGGTTCCAGTCGAGATAATCGGGCGTCGGCTCGCCGGGCAATCGGCACTCGACGGATGGACCGCCGACGTTGACGATGACGTGTTGGATCTTGCCGATGTAACCATTGCGGACGAGTTCGCAGGCGAAGCGGAATTCACCGCTGCTGCGCTGCATGCTGCCGGTCTGGAAGACGCGGTTGTAGCGGCGAACGGCGTTGACCATTTGTCGGGCTTCGCGGATGGTGAGGGATAGCGGTTTTTCACAGTAGATGTCCAGTCCCCGTCGGGCGGCCTGAATGACGGGGATGGCGTGCCAGTGATCGGGGACGGCGATGATGACGGCGTCAAGGTCTTCGCGGGCGAGGACGTCGCGGAACTCGCCGGTAGTATGACAGCCTTTATAGGTCCCTTTTTGCATTAAATCGGCGTAGCGTTTTTCGATGGTCTCTTTGGCATAGTTGAGTTTGAGCTTATCGACGTCACAGACGGAGACAAACTGCGTATCCTTTTCGTTCATAAAGGCGCGGATGAGGTGGCGGCTCTGCTTGCCAGCGCCGATGAAGCCGAGGACGATCCGATTACTGGCGGCGGCGCGATTGGTTTGTCCGAGCGCCGAGGCCGGTACAAAATACGGTAAAGCGACCGCGCCGACAACTGCGGTAGATTGTTTCAAAAATGAGCGACGGTTCATAGTTTTTTTCCTAGTCATGTTTTACTCCTGCTTTTCTTATTTTACAACTTTTTCATTGTCTGCAAATATGTTTATAAGAAGATCTGATACGGTTGTCAAGTTTGAATATGAGTTCACGGTGAAAGAGTAAATGGGTAAATGAGTAGATGGGTTAATCAGTTCACGGTAAGAGAAGAAAGCGGCGAGTGGTCAGGAAAAAAAATGAAAATTAGGTTGGCGATTTGGAGAGATTGTGGTATAATAGGTATAGAAGTACGGGAGTAAAGGCCATGAACCTGGGGGGACATGGGAAAACGGGGACCAGGGGGAATTGAGGGACGATTAGCGGGAGGTGATGCGTCGGCAAATCCAGAATCTAAAAACCCAATAGAGCCGAGGTTCTGAGGTACTCAGCGTTACAGTCGGGCGTATGGGCGAAACAGCAGCGTTTTATATATCTTCTTTTATTATCTATATTTATATTTGCCGAACGGCGGCGCCATATTGCATATTATACTCCACTTTTCTCCCAACCCAGGTGTCCACTGAGCCGACCAGGACCTTTCGGAGAATTTTTCCCTAAAACCAGTATATACCCTTCGCGCAAAGGGGCAAAGCGATACTGCGCGTAGGGCGGATGGGAAGTATAGATGAATGTATAAACATTGCTAAGGTAAGATATGTAGATGGAGGTATAAGTAATGAAACCATTCATGAAAATGTGGTTTGTTATAGTAGCTATTCTGGCAGGGGGGAATACAGCCCACGCCCAATATGATGACGGTGACGGCTCCGAGGCATTCCCTTATGAGATTGCGGAACCCAACCAACTCATCTATATGAGCCAACATTCCGAAGACTGGAATAAACATTTTATCCTCACGACCGATATTAATATGAGCCTGGCGGACCCCAATACCTTCAAAAAAGCACTCATTGCGCCTGCTATTTCCAGTAGCTGTGGATATAAGGGTACACCCTTTGCTGGGATATTTGACGGTAACAGCCATTATATTTCAAACCTGATTATTGATACTGACAGTGCAGATAACGATTATCTCGGTCTATTCGGCAAGATCGAAGGTTTCCAAGCTGGAATTATGAACCTGGGCATAGAAAACGTACGTATATCAAGCGGGTATGATTCTGACAATTTAGGCGGTCTGTGCGGGCAAAACGTCGAAGGAAGCATTAACAACTGCTATGCGACCGGCTCGGTGTCTGGCGATGATTCTCTCGGCGTTTTGTGCGGAGTTAACTACAGGGGCACCATAATCAATTGCTATGCTAAAGGATCAGTAACCGGAGGAAATAATTCATGGTCTCTAGGCGGCCTGTGCGGAAAGAACAATGATGGTGGAATCCAAAATTGCTATGCGACCAGCTCAGTAACCGGTGGGGCTGATTCTGAGAAATTCGGAGGTTTGTGCGGATATAACTTCTTCGGCAGCATCCGCAATTGCTTTGCAAACGGCGCCGTAAACAGCGGTGATAACACTCTCTTGCTTGGCGGCTTTTGCGGATATAATGAGGAAGGCAATATCACCAATTGCTTTTCAACCGGTTCGGTAACCGGTGGCGATACTTCACAGTATCTGGGCGGCCTGTGCGGATACAACAACCAAGGAAGTATCAATAATTGCTATGCCGTCGGCTCGGTAACCGGTGGTTACATTCTCGGTGGTTTGTGTGGATATACCTCCCTAGGTAATATTAGCAATTGTTATTATCTTAATACGGCTGGACCGCATAATGGATTTGGAATCCCGTTGACAGAAAGTGAAATGAAACTTCAAAGTAGCTATAGCGGCTGGGATTTTGTCAGCGAGAAAACTAACGGTACCTCATATACCTGGATTACTCATGCGGGTCATTATCCATCCTTATTCATTTTTGACTCAGCGTTTATCCCTCATGTTTTTATCGGGCAGGGTACTGAGCAAAATCCGTATTTGGTCCTCGATTCCCGTGACCTCGGTGCGATCTGGCAGTATCCCAACCGTTACTACCAGCTTCAGAACGATCTGGATCTTGACGGAATTATATGGACTGTTGCGGTAATTCCTGAATTTGACGGAGTGTTTGATGGTGAAGGTCATACCATATCCAATCTACATATAACCGGCGGGGGAACACTTGGTTTAATGGGAGTCATCAGAAATAATGCAATGATACTCGACCTCGGCCTGGAAAACGTAAATATTACTGGCGGGATAGGTTCCGTTTATCTGGGCGGCCTGTGTGGATTGAACAACCACGGCATTATCAACAATTGCTACACCACCGGAATGGTATCTGGCTGTGACTATGTTGGGGGTCTGTGCGGATGGAGTTATCAGGGAATTATGCAAAAATGCTTTTCGACAGTTTCAGTTGACGGTGATGACTATCTTGGCGGCCTGTGCGGAAGGAACTACTATGGAACCAGTATTAGCGATTGCTATGCCACCGGTTCGGTAACCGGGAGGGATAATTCTCAATATCTGGGCGGCCTGTGTGGAAGGAACAACTTCGGCAACATCTGCAATTGTTATGCTACTGGATCAGTAACAGGTGAAAACTTTTATGGAAGCCTTATCAGCGGCTTTGTGGGATATGACTCTAATCAAAATGGTATCTATTCCGCATGTTTCTGGAATCAAACCAAAAATCCGAC
>CAZNQT010000044.1:0-15940 GCA_964574885.1 uncultured Pirellulales bacterium | reverse complement strand
GGGCATAAGTAAGCAACCCGCCACGACCAGCGATTCCTTGTTGGCGATGGCGATGGTCTTGCCTGCCCGGGTCGCCGCCAATACCGCCGGCAGGCCCGCCGCCCCCACGACGGCCACGATGATCGTATCGATGGTCTCGTCGGTAGCCAGGTCCATCAATGATTCGGAACCGATCAAAACCTGGGTTTTAGTGTTGGCAAGGTCTTTTTCCAACTCCTTCGCATATGTGGCATCGGTTAAAACAACCTTTTCCAGGCGATATTTACGGGCCTGTTCTGCTAATGCCTGCCACTGGGTATGGGCCGAGGCGCCTACCAGTCGGTAATTCTCACCCAGCCCGTCCAGCACCGACAGACAACTCGAACCGATCGAGCCGGTCGATCCCAGAATCGCTATCCGTTTACGTTTTTCACTCATGACGAGCAGTTTACGCTGCAAGTCCTGATTTGACAAGAAAATAGTGTTAAGAATGACGAATGACGAGGCTCGAATGACGAATCCATGACGAAATCCGAATAACGAATATCGCTTGAATCATGCTGAAAACCTCCTATGATAAATACCAGTAGAGAGACGATAGTGTTCGTATAAGATTTTAACCGTAACGAGGAAAGAACCTTGGGATTTCAAGACCGACCCTATTATCGCGAACCGGACAGCTATGGCAACGACCCGTACAGATCCCCTTGGCGAAGAGGTGGATTTTCTAATTTTTTTGGATTCCCACCGCTCACCTATTTCGTCAAGTATCTGTTGATTATCAACGGAGTGGTTTTCATTATGCAAATGGTATCTCCCGGTCGTTTGGAATACTGGTTAGCCGCCTCGGGCGTATCATGGGGTGTGGCTCTGCAGATTTGGCGGTTACTGACGTTCCAGTTTCTCCATGGCGGTTTGCTTCATTTGTTGTTTAATATGGTTTGTTTATATTTTTTCGGCACCGCGCTCGAGCGGGCATGGGGGAGTAAAAAATTCCTTACCTTCTATTTGATTAGTGGAGCGGTAGGGGGATTGGTTTATGTGGGGATCAGTTTGTTGGGATATTTTCAAGGGATTTTAATAGGCGCCTCTGGCGGCATTTTAGGAGTCATGGCGGCTTGTGCTATCCTGTTTCCGCAGATGAAAGTTATTCTATTTCCGATTCCTATACAGATTCCGATCCGGGTATTAATTTTCTTCTTTACGATCATATATATATTAAATGTTCTTCGACAAGGGCCGAATGCCGGTGGGGATCTATGTCATCTGGGTGGGATGGCGACGGCGTTTGTGTGGATTCTGGCCAACCCCTATCTGTCGAAGTGGAAATTGAAACAACTCGAAGGCGCCTATCAGAGAAAGTTAGAGAATCAACAACAGGTGCAATACGAGGTGGACCGGATTCTGGCCAAGGTCCATGATCAGGGTATTCAAAGCCTCACCCGCAAGGAAAAACAAATCCTCCAGGAGGCGACGGAACAGCAAAAACGAAAATGAGTAGATGGGTAAATGAGTAAATGAGTAGATGAGTAGATGAGTAAATGAGTAGATGAGTAAATGAGTAGATGAGTAAATGAGTAGTTGAGTAGATGAGTAAATGAGTGGATGGGGGAAAGTGCTCGGGGCTCAGAGCTCAGGGCTAAATAAGAGGAAGAGTGGATGAGTAGATGAAGCTCAGGGGGAGGGATTATTTCTCATCATCCTTTTTGGTCTGGATTACCCGTTTGGCCAGTTTCAGCAGTTGGGCTTTGATCACAATTTCTTTCTGCTTGGCTAAGTCGTAATTCACTTCAAACTGAATTTTTTTGTCTTTCAGAAGAAAATTAAAAATACCGCACGGTTCGCCTTTCGTTTTTGGCTCGATAAAGCCCGGCATCTCACCAATGGTTAAGATCTGTTCGTTCTTAAGAGCGGTAAGGACCTGTATCGCCGTGGCGTTCTTCGGGGTAGTGGTTACCTGTTGACTGAAAAACAAGACGTTGCACGTGCGCAGAGATTCCAGGACCTTGGATTTTTTGCCGGCCTGGATTTCCTTCCGCGGTATGGCGTCGAAGCGAACCAAACGCAGGGTTTTAGTTTTCACTTTTTTACCTTGGAGGACCTTACAGATCTCAAACACTTCCGGATCGGCGATCAATCCCACCGTGATCGTTTTGGCCTGGGGGTCGTCTTTTTTCGCTGCCGACGTTTTCGATCCGGCACGCCGGGGTAAATCGATGAATTTCAGAAAATTATAGATAAAGGCGGTTTTGATTTCATATTCTTTTTTTTGGATTTTACTCAGTTTGGCTCCGGTACATGGCGCAGCAACGGCCAGCATCACAATCAACAGGATGGTAACGAATATTTTCATATTGATCTTATCGTATGATGTCATAGAGTTTCAAGCAAAAATTTTATAAAATTAATCGCTTCTCCGTTAAAATTGAAATTGTACGCGGGCAAAATAGGTCCGTCCCGGCGTCTCGTGTCCGCAAAACTGGTAACTCTCGAGAATCGGATCGTAATCCCGATTGAACAGATCGCTCACGCCGAGCATTAATTCCCCGTGGCCTTGCAAAATCTTACGGGACACCGTTACATCCAGGCGATGCGACCGTTCCACGTCGTTGTCGGTCACCGGATTACCGGGAGTCGTATTCATGAATCGGTAATTGGCGTTCAATACCCAGTCGTCCGGTAGAAACCAGCGACCGGTGACGCCGGTTTTGTGTTTGCTGGGTAAAAACGCCCGAAGATCCTGATTCGATTGCGAGGGATCGAAATCATTATACGCATACCAGACGGAAAGTTTTCCCCAGCGTCTTTCGAGCGCCAGTTCCAGTTCGGCGCCCCAGGAATTGGCTCGGTCTCCGTTTTTCGCCTTGATAAACTGTTGTTGAAACGCGTTGGTGGTGTTTTTATACCCGATAATTTTATCAAAGGTTTGGAAATAGGAATCCGCCTGGAAGCGTAAGCCGCCGGCGAATTTACCGTTATATCCGAGCTCCAGAGCATAGGTTTGCTCATTGTCCAGATCTTCCGCGGCATCCAGATTAAATAAATTCATTCCCATAATCAGTGGAATGGAATATTTCGATGATTCTCGAATGACCAGGAGGGGCGTCCGAAAGGCTTTGGCGACGCTGGCGCGCAGGATATGATTGCGTTTTTCGTCCAGACCATAGATGCCGGTGAATCGTCCGGACCAGTCCGTCTGGGTGGGAGAGTACCAGTCGATGCGAGCCTGTCCTTCCAGAGCCAAGGCCTTCGTGATATTCCAGCGATCGATCAGGAACGCGCCGGCTTCGTATTCATTAAATGGTTCGTCTTCAAACCGTCCCTGTTCCGGATGATCCATTCGGGTGTTGATATGATCCCATTTAAAATCGGCGCCTAGGGAGGTCTGATGGTTATCCCAAAGCGAAAAGTTATACTGGGTGTCTAACGAGTTTTCCACACTTTTAACCAGAGAGGCATTGGGCCAGTTCATGTTCCAGTACTTCCCGGACCATTGCAGATATCCGTTGCTGCCGTTTTCCCGACGATGGTCGATACGTACGAAGGGGCGGACGTGCTCCTCGCGAGTGTTTTTTTGCCGAAACAACCCCCCCATATCATAATCCCCCGCGTCGAAATGAGACACGCCGACGCCGAACCATAAGTCGGTACTCTCGGAAATCTCGTAATACGCCTCGCTGTCGAACCGATGATTGCGGGAGAAATCCCGGGCTTGGTATTGATCCACATCGAACAGGAGACCCATCTGGTTATCCAAAAGTTGAAAGTCGGCGTGCGAGAGTATATCTTCCGAATCTTTCGTGTCCTGATATCCTCCGGAAATCCGCCAACTCCAAGAACCTTTCGCCTCGGCCCAACGCCAATGCGAATAACTATCGCAATATTCCGAAAAGGTGGTGGCGCCGAAGAATCCTTGGATATCTTTCGGTTTCTTGGTGACGATATTGATTACGCCCGTCAGGGCGTTGGCGCCCCAACTGGCGCTGCCCGGTCCGCGGATCACTTCGATCCGCTCGATGTCTTCGAGCAGAACCGGCAAGCCCTGAAAATCCGGGCCCCCGTAGATTGGATTGTCCGCCGAACGACCGTTAATCAATAGCGTGGTCCGATCCGAGAGAAATTCGTGCAAACCCCGTATCCCCACGGCATAGCGACGACGGTCGATCTTCAATACGTCCACGCCGGGAACGAATTGTAAGATTTCCGGAATGTCCGTCAGACCGCTGTAATGAATGTCCTCGGCGGTAATCACGCTTACCGGCACCGACAATTCCGAATGTTTCTGCGCCTGTCGAGACGCCGAACTGATTTCCAATTCCACCTCCAGCAACTCTTCGACGGACAAATCTAAAAAGGGATTCCACAAATCATCCGTACTAGAAAAATCGGATGGTTCTGCATCCTCTTGCGGTACTGGTTCTGGTGGCGCACTGAAACCTAACGACGCCAGCAACAGGATCCCCAATGAGAACACTATAACAGTGTCTGGATGCAAGGTACTTTTTGTCAAATGAGAAAAGATCATTCTGGGATTTTCCCGTGCGATTTCTTTCTTATTTTATATATAACGGCTCGTTTCATGTTTTGCTGTAATTTACTTTTCGACATGTATTTACCGCGAATTCATCGCGTATTGGCCCGGAGGAGGAGGGCTCCCTAAAAAGAACTTTTCAGTAGTAATAAACACGTCTGATAAACCAATTTGGGTAGATTGCCGATAGGGCGGGAATTTATTCCATTATTAATTTTCCAGACGTCCCATAATATTCGACTTTAGGAAGGTCTCCCGAAGCAGGTGGGGGCATGGGTTGACCGGCGGAATAATTTCTGGTATGTTCCCATGCTTGGAGTAGGGCCTTCACTCGCCCCACGCGGTAAAATGGGAGTACAGGAGAAGTAGGAGTGAATGAAACGAGTTTTCAGCAATGTATGAATCCTCAATGCGCGGCGACCTTCAGCGTGCAGGAGAGTTACTTTGCCTGTCCGAAATGTCAGGACTTGCTGGACGTACACTATGACTGGAACCAACTGGCGGCGCCGACAAAACTTTCGGCGTTGGAAACTCGCTGGGCGACCCGCTCGAATCCTTTGGATTTCTCGGGCGTCTGGCGGTTTCGCGAACTCTTGCCGTTCTGCCCGACCGAACATTGCGTTACCATCGGCGAAGGCCAAACCCTCCTCCAGGCAAACGACGGCGTCGCCGGTTACGTTAACTGCAACGCCGGCAGAGTGTTTCTCCAATACGAAGGATTGAATCCCAGCGGTTCATTTAAGGACAATGGAATGGCCGGCGCCTTCAGTCACGCCCGCATGGTGGGAGTTAAACACGTCGCCTGTGCTTCCACCGGCAACACCTCCGCCTCGGTCGCCATGTACGCTCACGCCTGCGATATGAAGTGCAGCGTCTTTATCGGTTCGGGCCGCATCGCCTATGGAAAGCTCAGCCAGGCACTCGACTACGGCGCCCAGACCATTCAGATTCTGGGCGATTTCGACGACTGCATGCGCCGCGTCAAAGAGGTCTGCCGCGCTAAAAATCTCTACCTCGTCAACTCGCTGAATCCCTTCCGCCTCGAAGGACAAAAAGCGATCATGTTCCGCGTCCTGGAAGCGCTGCGTTGGCAGACGCCCGACTGGATTATCGTTCCCGGCGGCAACCTGGGTAACAGCAGCGCCTTTGGCAAAGCCTTCGGGGAACTTAAGCAACTTGGTTTGATCGATCGCATCCCGCGCCTCGCCGTGATTAACGCCGTCGGCGCCAATACGCTGTTCGATCTCTATGAAAACCAGGGATTGCGTTTCAACGGCGGCCAAGTGAATGAACAGGTGATCGATGAGTATTACCAAAAGCTCAACGAGACCGACTATCGACCCAACACCCTCGCCACTGCTATTGAAATCTCCCGACCGGTCAATCTGAAAAAATGTCTTCGGGCCCTGGAGATCTGCAACGGACTGGTCCGCGAGGTCTCCGATGAAGACATCCTCGATGCCAAGGCTGCGGTAGGGCGGTTCGGACTGGGCTGCGAACCCGCCTCCGGCGCCTCCGTGGCCGGTTTGAGATTACTCCGGCAGCAGGGCGTCATCGAGCCCGACGAAACCGTGGTCTGTATCCTGACCGGCCATCAATTAAAAGACCCGAATATCACCGTGAAATATCACAGCGAGAACCAGGGACAATTTTCCAATCGACCTCAGGAAGTGAAAGACGATATCGCAGAGATCATCGCTGCCATGAATTTATAAATGGTTTGTGTTTGGGTGGTATGGACAAGTTCTTACTTGTCCATGGCGAATTTGAATAATCTCGGGTGGCACCGCCAAGCGCAGCTTGGGGGTGGATGTTGACGAATTCTAAAGCATTACAACAGGAATTCCATCATGATTAAATTAGCAGTAAGCGGCGCTTGTGGCCGTATGGGACGCCGAATTGTAGCCCTGGCAAACGAGTCGAATATGTTTCACGTAGTTGCTGCACTGGAACAGACCGGCCATAAGCTGATCGGTCGCGATATCGGCGCCATCGCCGGCATCGGAGACATTGGTGTGATTGTGGCCGACGCACTGGACGATCCCTGCGACGTGATGATCGATTTTTCATTGCCTCAGGGCACGGAAAAATGTACTGCGATTTGCAGCGAAAACAAAATTCCTCTTGTCGTAGGTACCACCGGCTTATCCGAAGAACAGCAGCAGAAATTAAAAGACGCCTCCAAGCAGATCCCCGTCCTCATAGGCGCCAATATGAGCCTGGGCGTCAATTTATTATTCAGCCTGGTAGGCGAGGTGGCTAAAAAACTGGGCGAGGAGTACGACCTGGAAATCATCGAAACGCACCATCGCTTCAAACGTGACGCCCCCAGCGGTACCGCCCTCGTCTTATCCCAGAAAATCGCCCAGGCCAAAGGCTGGCCCTGGCCTGAGTGCCTCGTCCATGGTCGCCAGGGCAAGGAAGCGCTTCGCGATAAAAACACGATTGGCATGCACGCCGTCCGCGCCGGCGATACCGTCGGCGAACATAGGGTGATGTATTCCGCCCTCGGCGAGACGATCGAATTACGTCATAATGCTCACACTCGCGACACCTTTGTCCGCGGCGCCCTCCATGCCGCCCAATGGCTCGCTAACCAGAATCCCGGTTTCTACAACATGACCGATGTCCTCGGTCTGTAAATACGCCCTTCTCCTGTTTGCTAAATATCAAAAAAAAGGAATTACATATATACCTAATCTTGATTCAACTGCTTCTTGAATGTAATATTTCTTAATAATTCTCATGTCATCATATCTCTAATCAGGTATAATGTAACCAACGTCGATGACTCTTAACCAGTGACCGGTAGGGTAGGCTGTGCCTACCGTTACAACCATACATTCACAGGAGGTGAACCGTGAAAATGTACTCGTATAACCGATTCCTTCTCGTTTTGGTGTTTCTTTTTATCGGTATTGCCGAACTACCCGCCGCTGTTCTTTTGGTGCCTTCGGAAACCTATCCGACCATCCAGTCCGCCATCGACGCTACCAGTCCCGGCGATTCGGTGCAGGTAGCCCCCGGCTATTACCCGGAAAATATCGTGTTTCCCGGTTACGATATCACGCTGACCGCTTACGATCCCAATTGTTACGTCGATACCATCATCAGTGCGGAAGGTTCCGGCGCCGTGATTACCTTCAACGGCGACGAATCCAACGACTGTATCTTGAGAGGATTTACCATTACCGGCGGCATGGAAGGGGGCATTCGCGCCGTCAACAGCAGTCCCACCATTCAAAGCTGTCATGTTGTCAATAATTACGATACCAGCAGCCTGGCCGCCGGCATCTTCTTGTCCGGAAACGCCTCCCCTGTCATGTATAATTGTTCTATTGTCAGCAATTATCCTAGCGGGGGATCAATCATCGGTATGGGAGGCATTTACTGTTATGATGGCGTGAATCTCACCTTAATTAACTGTTCCTTGGTTGATAATGGTGCGCCGTATAATCCCTCTAACTACGCTCAGATATACTGCCATACCAGCCATATCTCCGCCATTAATTGTATCATCTCAGAGAATACCTTCGAACAAGGGCATACAGAGGTGATCGGTGGGGCGGGAATTCTTTGTGTATATACTTCGTTTAATCCTACTCCTCAACCTCAGATCATTGATTGCGAAATCAGTCACAACCGGTCTAATCTATACGGCGGCGGGATTTTCGTCGATAGCTTGAGCAATATTACTCTCAATAGTTGCCTCATCCACCACAACTACGCTGCTTATGGTGGAGGTGGAATCGCAGCTCCAAAAGGTATGATTTGATCTTCTACCATTGCAGACAACACCAGTATTGGACCCTATAGTGGTATATACGGAAATTCTGTACAAGTTTGGTACAGCGTTTGCTGGAATAATGATTCGAATGGTGTGTATTTTTTCTATAGCGATGTCCAGGGATACGATCAAGGTACGAATTTCGACGAAGACCCGTTGCTTGCCGATCCGGATAACAATGATTATCATCTCCAACCCAGGCCGGTCGTTGGGATCCGCAACTTCAAATGTGGGTCTATGATAGCGTTACCAGTCCTTGTATCGACAGGGGAGATCCCGCTGGGTATTGGACCGCGGAACTCTGGCCTCACGGCAAACGCGTAAACCTCGGCGCTTACGGCGGTACGCCTCAGGCTAGTTTGTCGCTCTCCCTCGTCGGCAATCCCGCCGACCTGAATTTCGATAATAATGTCAACCTTAAAGACTATTATCTTTGGAGCTCGCGCTGGCTCACGCAGCAAAACTTGCTCCACGAAGACTTCAACCGTAACGGAATTGTCGATGCTCCCGACGCCTGTATCTTCGCCGAAAATTGGCTCTGGGCAACATCGAGCCTTATTGCCTATTGGAATTTGGACGAAACCGCCGGCGATATTGCCCACGACCAAGCCGGTTCCTCGGTGCACGGAACCTTGCGCGGAGATGCCGCCTGGACCGCAGACCACATCAATAATGCCCTCGCCCTCGACGGCAGCGGCGACTGGGTCGATCTGGGCGCCTCCAATATCCTGAAAACTCAATTGCCGATCTCCATGGCTGCCTGGATCAAACTCTCGGAAGTGGGAAACTATCAGATCCTCATAAACGTCGATAAAAAAGATGTGGATTCCTCTCATCGTTTTTATGGGTTCGATCTGTTAATCCTGAATACGGGTCAGTTGGCCGCCTCGTTCGGCGACGGACAGCCGGATTCCAGCATTCGCTATCAAATCGGCAATACTATTTTACAACCGTGTACTTGGTATCACGTCGCTGCGGTTCTTCAGGATACGGATAATATTAGTCTTTATGTGAACGGGCAATACGACGGCGGCACACCGGGCGGCGCCGGCGGTCCTTTGGTGTATGCCGACGGATCCTCGCAACTGGGCTCGCGCAACGGCAATTCCTTCTTCCTTCATGGTGATATCGACGATGTCCGCATATATAACACCGCTCTCACCGAAGACGATATCCAGGCCCTTGCGGATAACTAGTATCTATTGTGGAAAAAAGTTTTTTGTCATTCCCGTGCAGGCGGGAATCCAGATACGGGTAGGGGAGGCTGTCCCTCATATACCAAATGTTCCCTGGCGTCTCTGCGCCTTGGCGTGAAAATATAAAATTACAAAACCAGATATTTCCTTCGTGCGAATTCGTGGTAATTCGAGAAATTCGTGTTTAAATTTCCTCGGCGACCTCCGTGCCCTCGGCGGTAATTTTTCTTCTCTTACCGTAAACTGTAAACCGTGAACCGTAAACTCTAATAATGCATAAATTCCCTCCTACAAACGTTTCGATTTTAGCTTGACATTCCGAGTTATTTGCTCAGAATATATCAATGGTCCCGAGCGACGGGCAAAAATGACGTATATTGCTGTAAATAAAGAACTTAAAAAGGAAACTTTTTTATATATCGGTGTTATCGAAAGCAATTTGGAATCCATGTATAGGTATAAGGAGAAGAACATGGCTTTAGACAAAAAAGTATCTCGTCGTGAGTTTTTCAGGCGCAGCGGTAAACTTACCGCCGGGGTCGTGGCTGCCTCCGCGATGGCCGGACCCTTTATCGGATCCGTCCGCGGCGCCAACGAGCAGATCAACTTGGCCAGTATCGGCATCCACGGTCGAGGCGGCAGTCTCATGAAAAACTTTGCCGGCATGAAAGGCGTCAAGATCCACACCATCTGTGACATCGACGAAAACCTCTGGGGCAGAGCGGTTAAATCCGTCAAAGACAAAGGGCACAATCCCAAAACCGAGTACGACTTGCGGAAAGTCTTCGACGACAAAGATGTGGATGCCGTAGTCATCGCCACTCCTAATCATTGGCATGCCCTGGCGACCATCTGGGCCTGTCAGGCCGGCAAAAACGTCTATTGTGAAAAACCCGCCAGTCACAATATCTTCGAAGGACGGAAAATGGTCGAAGCCGCCCGCAAGTACAAACGACTCGTACAGATCGGTTTTCAGAACCGCTCCCGACCCAATACGAATGCGGCGATTAAGTTCATTCACGACGGCAAACTCGGTAAGATCTATATGGCCCGGGGACTCTGCTTCAAACCGCGCGACTCTTTCGGTAAGGCGGCCGACAGCCCCATCCCCAAGGGCGTTCATTGGGATATCTTCCGCGGACCGGCGCCGTACCGGCCGTTTAATAAATTACGGTTCCTGTACAATTGGCATTGGTTTTGGGATACCGGCAACGGCGACACCGGCAACCAGGGCCCTCACCAGTTCGACATCGCCCGCTGGGCCTTGAACAAAAAGGAACATCCCGTTCGGGTCAAATCCCACGGCGGGTACTTCAAATTCCAGAACGTCTGCGCTCAGGAAACTCCGAATACGCAGACCGCGCTGTTTGAATATGCCGACGGCACCCTGTTGGAATTTGGAACGCGGGGACTTTACACCAATCCCGAAAGCGATCAGAGAATTGGGGATATTATCTTGGGTACGGAGGGTTGGATGGAAATCGACGCCGGCGGGAACTGGAAAACGTACTTTGGGAGAAGTAATAAACCCGGTCCCGATTCAAAAAACATAAAGACCAAAGATTACGATCCGTCGAACCTGACCAATCCCGGAGGCGACAGTCACCACCTGGAGAACTTCATTGCCGCCATCCGCGCCCAAAAACAGGACATGCTTAATTGCGACATCGAGGTCGGATTCATGTCCACGTGCCTGCCGCACCTGGCGAATATCTCCTATCGATTAGGCCGCGAGGTCATCTTTGACGGCGGCAAAGAGAAGTTCGTGGGCGATACCGAGGCGGACCGCATGCTGACGCGGAATTACCGAAAACCATACGTGGTGCCGGAAGACGTGTAAAAATAGGCAATTTGCGGCTCTGAAATTGGGTTTGTTTTGAAAAAAGCACCCCGAATCTGGGCCTACCTTTAAAAGAGTTACCGAATTGATAGGTTTGTGAATTTTGAGGCTGTTTTTCCCGCTATGCTGATGGGAGCATATCGAGGGAGAGGCAGCCTTTTTTCTTTGGGTGGGGGGGTGGTGAAACCGATGTCCAGAAAACTAGATAAATAGGATAAATATATGTGTTTGTATTTACCAGGCATGAAACAGTACCCATAGAGGGCGCGAAAAACACGAAGAAAAAAGGGAAAAATAGTGCACGGTTCACGGCAAGAGAGAAAAAAAGGGACAGAACTTGCCTGGAGTAACGTTCCGTACCGGCGAAGATTATTTAAGGGCGGAGAGTGCTGGAGATCGGCGCGGGAGATTGATGTTAGTACCAATACGATTACAGTGGTATAAATGATTTGCAACTGGAGGTATTACTCCGGACCGGTATAAGTGAGCCAGTACTGGGCGGAGAGGGCGAAATCAAGCAAATCGTACATGCAGTCGTGGTTGACATCGCCGGGCGGATAGGGATGGTTGACATCTCCACAGAATTCGTAGCGTTCGTAGGCGCCCATATCGACAACGTTCGGGTAGTCGGGCGGATCGGCCAGACCGGTATCAAGCGTTAAGGGATCATCGGTGAAGCGGGCGTGGCCCGCGAGGTCCAGCGGAATGCGTTCGGTCGTGTCGCCGTCGCCGTCCAGATCGGTCGTGTCGAGAGGGATAGCCATATTGTTCCCGGCGTCGATGCAGGGAGAGTTGTACGCCAATTGCAGATTGTCGTCTTCTGTTCCAAGAATGTTATCGGGACCGTCGGCGTCCTTGAACAGAGGATTCGCATTGAGATTATTACCACCCCAATATAGAGTACAATCTGGACCTATGTGTACCGAATATTGATCGCCTTGGACGTCACTATAACAGACTGTAGTTGTCGATGGGTCAGAACCATCCCAAACTTTCATGACAGCAATTTGTGAGCCTTCCGGCGCCTCATTATCCCATAAAATGCAGTTTATGATTGTTGGATTACTGTTGCCGCGACTCCAGATCCCACCGCCGAACTGTCCCGCCATGTTTCCATTGAACGAACAGTTAATTAAAGTCGGATTGCTCCAAACCGTGTTATGTAGTGCACCGCCTCCGTTGGCTGCAGAGTTGCTAATAAATTCGCAGTTGAGTAGCGTCGGGCTGGCCTCATTAATACAGCTCATTCCGGCACCACGTCCAAAGCTTTCACTCCTACTGGTATTGTTCGAAAATGTACAATTAATCAGAGTAGGATTGCAGTGATAGATAATCACACCGCCACCAGAATATTTAGCTGAATTGCAGGTGAACGAGCAATTAATTAGAGATACATTAGAGTTATAATTATACATCCCCCCCGCCATCCCACCACCATCATAAATACTCATATTTCCATTGAATTTGCATTCGTTTAGAATCGGACTGGTTCCCATATTGTTGTACATACCACCACCTCTGGAACGCGCCATATTGTCACAGAATGTGCAGTTGGTCAATAACGGGCTGCTTGTACCGAGATTGTACATCCCGCCGCCGTGAGTGGCTGAGTTGCCACTGAAGGTGCAGTGGATAACCGTCGGGCTGCTGTGATAGTTATACATTCCGCCACCGTAGTAGTGCGGATTTGATCCATCGGCATTGCCGCCGGTGATGGTACAATCCTCCAGTACAGCGTTCGGATCGAGGTTGGCGCCCTCCGAATGGTAAAAGACGTGATAGCAATTGTCGTTAGGATCATTTAACGTGCCGATGTCGCCGCTGAGAATGGTTTCGTACAGAGCAACATCATAGGCATTGGGGTCCGCCGCTCCAAGACCGGCGAAGCCGCCGCGAACAGCAACCTCATTTTTGAGTTGAAAGGATTCGGCCCGACCGAGATTCGGCCTGTCACTGAGTACGAAATCACCTGGTTCATAGATTCCCTGAGCGATGCGTATCTCATCTCCTGAAGAAGCCATCATCAGGGCATCCTCGAGGAAGGTATAAGCGGTCTCCCAACTCGTCCCATCGCCCGGCGGTACAGTATCATCATCCACATAGATGATCTTGCTCCATGCCATGTCGCTAGCGAGGAAGAGGAGTCCAACAAGTATCAGGAAAATCGTTAACCGCTTCATCACATCGACCTCCGTCAAAATAAACTCAAGGTTTCAGGTCTCTGGTTTATAAACAGTTCACGGTTCACAGTTCACAGCAAGATTTCCCCGGTTGGCGACGGGGGCTTGCAAGGGCGACCACGGGGGGTCGCCCCTACTCCCGTTCTTTTGAGGGTTATAATCCCATAGGTATTTGGGAGGGCCGATAAGTCAGGTCTCCGGACCGAGAAAAGCGGTCGGCAACGAAATTTCCCCCAAAGCAACCGGACAGGAGAGTATTAGGAATAAAGTAGGCGCTCCGAAGAGCCGAAGATAATAGTGTAGTTTTTAGTATTGATAATTGAGTCGGTATTACAAACGAACGGATGGGAAAGTCCGATGGTGGACGCGGTGATACAACGATTTCGACGCAACTGGGAGGGTTTCTGGAACACCTACCGTTGGTATTTCTACCTCTTTACGCTGGGGATATTCTGCGATGCGTTGAGCACGATGTATTTCATGCACCGTGAAGGTGCGGACGCGGAGTTACATCCGATCTATCGTTTGGCGGCGTATTCTTTTGGTTATACCTTGGGTCCGCTGCTGGGCTTTTTTTCCAAGTTAATTGGGGGCATGGTAGTCTGCGTCTATTTACGCCGCTGGGCGGTCGTCATATTTCTGTTGGTGTCGGTGATCTCCTTCTGGGCCTGCTGGTATAACGTATGGGGGCGGGATTTTGATATTACGATTGATCTGCTGGCCTTAATAAGGAAATAATCCCGTTGAACTAGAAACGCATAAAGAGTCAATCTGCGTTTCCATTTCGTGACTATCTCCATAAGAGAGTTTTAAACTGGTCTTTGGTTACTACCACGGTAATCTCGTCGTCCATTTGAATTTTAAATGGGGTTTCGAAAGCGGCTAAGGGTTTTCGGAAATACAAGGCCAAGCGATAGCGTTTGGTCGGATCTTCCTGCGGTTGGGGAAACCATTGTTCCGGATGAGTGAAATCCTCCGCGGAGACGGCGTCGCCTTTGAGAGGCCAGGCAAAGACGCCTCGCGGTTTTTCTTCGGAGCCATTCTTGCGAATCATGACAAATTTCGGGTATATCCGCCCATCTTTCATCAGATAGTCGTTGCCTTTATCCGATGCCGATTTCGAGTCCGAATCCGATTCCTTTTCCGGTTCCGACTGGTCCAGGGCGAGTAGTCTGCCGGCCGGTACATTGACGATCACTATAAAATGTCGCATTTGAGCGGTCTGGAGATACACGGGTGGAATCGTCTCATACGCCTGACCGATGGGCGTATATAGAGGGATATCCAGAGTGTGAAAGTAGGTTTCCACGACCAAATCCGGTAACGGTTCTGCGGATTTAGTCCAGTAGAAAATCCCCGCTGCGGCGACCACGATGACGACAAAGATCATAAAATATTTATTCATTTTTAATCTCCAAAGTAACATTCCAAGCCGATATTACGATATAAGATATTTGAGGAAATATAGAGAATCCAGCGTAAAAAGTCATCCGTCGAAATATGCCTGGATTTCGTGGTATTCAAGTTCTACGGGAGAAGATCGCCAGGCAGGACGTGGTTTCTGTAAATATTTATTTAACAATAGGATACGAGAGTCCCTGGCAATTAATAACAGGTAGTTGTTTTGATCTTCATGGGGGAAAAATATCCTGGTGATTCTCTATTTGCAATCGGAATAATTATCGCAACCAGGCATAAATCGGAGGGAAATAAACGAGGGGAAATAGGTTGACGGAACGGTAAACTTTTGCTAGATTTCAGCTTATGAAAACAACAAAGAAATTGATCGGAGTATGGTTGCTGTCCCTTCTGGTGGCGGGCTGCGGGTATAAACGCGATAATGCGGTAGATCACTATGTGAATGCTCTATCGCTGCAAGAGGCGTCCCTGAATGAAGACGCGATCCAAGAACTGCAGGAGGCGGTGAAGTGGGATCATGAGTTTTCGCTGGCGCATTCGTTGATGGGCGATCTGTATCGTGAATCGGGTCAGTATGAAGAGGCCGCGGGTGCGTATGAGACGGCCTGCGAGCTCGATCCGTGGGCGTTTGTAGATCATCTGCACTTAGGACAGGTCTATCAAGCCCTTAAGCGTTTCACGAAGGCGATAGAGGTTCTGAAACGCGCCTGCCAGTTACAGCCGGACAGCGCCGAAGCCAACTACACGTTGGGAGTATGCTATTTTGAGACGGAGAAATATGACGAAGCGGCGCGCTTTTGCAAAAAAGCGGCGGAACTGGCTCCCGATGACAGTAAAATTCTATCCAGCCTGGGTGATATTTACCGGGAAAGCGACGATCAATACAACGCCATTACTGCGTATAAGCAAGCGTTAGAAGTGGATCCCAGTCAGGTGGATGTGATGATACGGTTGGGGACGGCGTACATTAATATGAAGCGTTACGGACCGGCCAAATTGATCCTGGAG